>JAUWHV010000161.1 GCA_030605675.1 Deltaproteobacteria bacterium
TTACCAGGATGGTAATGAATATGCGGCCAACAGGGTGGAACTGGTTCAATATTTACTGGATCTTTCAGGTATCGGGCGGGACCGGGTGCAACTGCGCTGGGTCAGTGCGGCTGAAGGACAGCTTTTTGCCAAATATGTAACAGAGGTGAGCAATATTACACAAGAACTGGGTCCCTTTTATCCTGAGGAGTTCAGGCTTCCCCTGGCTGCTGTTGAACAGACGCTTAATTCCCCCAGGATTCGTTGGCTTCTGGGATTGACAAAGCAACTCACCGAGCAGGGTAATGTCTACAATGAAAAGCTAAAGGATGAGGATTTTAAAAGATTGCTTCAGCAGGCCACGGAAGAAGAATACCACAAGGCCCTGATCATGGCGACCCTGGAAGAAGGCCCCAGATCTGTGAGGGAGATGGCAGAAGAGACCGGCCTGCCCGTATATACGGTCTCTCTGCGTCTGAATGAACTGGAGAGATGCAACCAGGCAGGTCTGAAGGAGTATAGTGGCAGCACCCCGATATTCATGGGTATGTAATGATAAATGATATAGGTTATTCAGGTTGAAGACTGAAGATAGAAGGCTAATAGGGGCAAATCGTGCGTGATCACATAAAATTAGGTGGATAGACTGAAGACTGAAGACTGTTAGGGACGAAACTTAGGGCGTTTGAGCGTTGCGAGATGGTTGAAATACTTCAGTCTTCAGCCTTCAGTCTTCAACCTGAATAGTTACAATTAAGGTATATGTCTTTTAAATCTTTTTTCCACAATTCAACATTCAACATTCAACATTATCTATAATTGGTGTTGTCAGTAAGGTTTCGTAAAAATGTCTGAGCAACTCCTTTACTTCATCAAATGATTTAGTGTTATTCAGGGATTTTCTGAATAGCGCACTCCCGTGAAGGCCTTTGGTATACCAGGCCAAGTGTTTTCGAGAAAGCCACAAGCCCACAGGAAGTCCATAAAAGTCAACAATGTGCTCGAAATGTTTTTTTGCTACGGCATATTGATCTTCAAGGCCTGGAGATCTTTTGTCCTCGCCTGTTTTCAGAAAATGGAGTATCTGATCGAATAACCAGGGCCTGCCAAGGGCACCTCTTCCTACCATGATCCCGTCCGCCCCGGAGACCTCAAGGCAAAGGCTTGCATCCTTCGGACTTTGGATGTCACCGTTTGCAATTACAGGAATAGACACAGCCTCTTTTACTTCTCTGATTGCTGACCAGTCAGCTTTTCCGGAGAACATCCGGCTGCGGGTCCGGCCATGGACCGTAACAAGAGAAGCGCCGGAATCCTGAGCGATTTTGGCGATCCTGAATGCATTGATGCTTTTGTGATCCCAACCCAGACGGATCTTGACAGTGACAGGTGCGCTAACCGCTTTTTCAACTGCCTCTATGACCCTTCCTGCCAGCACCTCATCACGCATGAGGCTTGCACCGGCACCGGTCTTTACAATTTTACGTTGCGGACACCCCATATTTATGTCAATTATTGCTGCGCCAAGGGACTCGTTAATCCGGGCGGCTTCAGCCATAACAACCGGGTCTGATCCTGAGATCTGCACTGCCAGGGGAAATTCATCTTCAGCAGTGCCGGCCATGCGGACAGATCGGACGCTGTTACGTATAAGGGCCTGGGAAGATATCATTTCACTTACTACCAATCCCGCCCCGAAGGATCTGGCAAGGCGCCTGAAAGGATAGTCCGTAATCCCTGCCATCGGGGCAAGGAACACAGGGTTGGGCAAAACCACCGGGCCTATTTTTAAGGTTTGCAGACCATAATTTCTAACCATAAAAATACCTTATGCTCAATTATTCCCCCCTGTCAAGTTCATTAGGAAATGGCGTTCTCTAAGCACGGCAAAGGCCATGATTAGGGACGTACCTGATAGCCAGGGAATCTAACAAATTCTTTACACAATCCTGGCATCTGTATGAAATCAGCCCGTGAGGAACCTGCCGATCCTGGGGATGAATTCTTTTTTTGCGTAAGCAGCTTTGAACATCCCCCGCGCCATCCTTTCCCCATATTACCTTTTTTTGTTCCTTGACTTCTACTTTACCATATGGCATTCTATGCCATAGGTAAAATGCAAGCAAGACTGATCTATCGGGAAAAATTTATTTACGCTGACGGTGCTATTCGCGAGATGGTCCTGTGGCAACTTCCGGAAACAACCGGTGAGAGACCACACAGCTTGAAATACCGCCTCTATTATGGACTCGCTGACGGAACCTGTGTGGTTCGCTATGACAATGAAAGCGGCAAGGGGGATCACAAGCACTATGGGGCACAAGAAGAACTCTATGGTTTTACAGATGTTGAGACTTTGATTGCAGATTTTCTGGCGGACATTGAAAAGGCACGGAGGGATTAGAAATGGCGAAAGAAATCCATATTGGAGTCGGTAATTCCGCAAGCACAGCCAAGGGCTTTATTGATGCATGGAAAAGGGCGGAACAGGGGGAGAAAGTAAAAACCGAGCAACGGTTGAACTTCGAAAACCTGGAGATACTGCTTCGCACTTTAACCTCAGGACGCTGGGGGTTACTGAAAATACTACGCACAAATGGGGCAATGAGCATTCGTGCACTGGCGAAGGCGCTGGGACGCGACTATAAGAACGTTTACACAGATGTAAAGCGGCTGGAGCATATCGGTCTGATTGGCCGTACGCAAGATGGCAAGGTGGAAGTGCCCTGGAACATTGTGGAGGCACGGCTTAGGCTGGCTGCGTGAATAAAGGGGTAACCCCATCTCTCAAAGCGTCTGTATGAGATCAGCCCGTGAGGAACCTGCCGATCCTGGGGACAAAATCCTTTTTGCGTGACATGATTGTTGGGATAAAACATTTATCGTTCTCAATGGTCACTCCAAAGGCCTTTTCAACAATCCGCTTATTACCTTTGACGATTATCTCTTCCCCCTTCTTTTCCACCGGATTCATTATCAGCATGGCTACCATGCTGTAGTGCTCTTCCCTGCAAAGTTTTTCCATCTCTGATTTAATATCCGGCTCAATAGAGGCAAATTCCTCTTTATCAAGAATCATTATTTGGTTAACACCGATCTTGTTTTTATTAAAATGATAGGTCTTGAAATCCTGAAAAAGGATGTCCCTTGGAGTCTTTCCCTTTAGGTTTATGCTCGACGCCAACAATTCTTTTCCGAATGTTATCAGATCAAGATCGGCAATCTCAGCCAATTTATTAGCTATTTCGCGATCTTTCCCGGTAGTAGTGGAAAGCGTCAAAAGCAGTGTATCAGACAGTATTCCTGACAGAAGGGCGCCGGCAATATCCGGTATCATCTCAATCCGGTGCAGGAATATCTGACCGGCCACTATGGTACAGGTGCTCCCGATCGGTTCGTTATAAACGGTAATGGGCCCTATGGTCGAAATATCTCCAACCCGATGGTGGTCGATAATTTCCAGAATATCGGCACCTTCTATACCATCAACAGCCTGTGATATTTCATTGTGATCCACCAGGATAACCTGCTTTTGGATTGGCTCAAGGAGATCGCTCCGGGTTATAATGCCGATCAGATGATTATCATCATCAACGATCATTAAGCACCGATATTTAGATTCCAGGATATTTTCTCTTACTTCGTTTATAGTAGTTATCAATCCGACCGTGGGTACGGTTTTTGACATGAGATATGAGGTAGGCATGCATAAATTAATCAGCTTGGCGGTAGCGAAAGTCCGGTAAGGCGAACTGATTATCAACACCTCTTTCTCTCTGGCCAATTCCAGGATTTCTTTACTGACCGGATGATCTCCGGTGATGATAAGGGCCGAGCATCCTGCCTTGATCAGATCCATTTGTACATCGGCCCTATCTCCCAAAATAGCTATATCACCATGCCTTGTCCTGTTGATAGTGGTTCCTCTCTGGGAAGCAGCAACAAATATCTCACCCGAAAGTTGCTTCATTTTCCCTGTATTGGCCTGGATTTTTCCATGCAGGGCAGAAATAAGGTGGCTCAGGTCGATAGGAATAGCTGATAAATTCTCCATCTCCAGTCGTTCCACGTAATGGACAACGAGATCCAGCTTATCGACGATACCAAGGAGCCTGTTTTCCGCATCCACTACAGGAAAGCTTTGGATGTTTCTATCCTTGATCAGATGGGCGATCTCCATCATGGTCTGTTCCGGCGAAACAGATACCGGTTTTTCGATATCCATATCCTCTACAGTGGCAACGACGCTGTCAATCCGCACAGGTGTCTCCAGATTAAACCTTTCAAGAATGAAAGTTGTCTCCTCGTTCAATGTGCCGGCCCGGCAGGGGACATACAACCGCGTTTTATCCAGATGGTTCTTAAAGTAGGCATACCCAATAGCGGAACAGACAGCGTCACTATCCGGGGCCCGGTGTCCAATGACCAATACACGTTTCTTCTTCATATCACGGGTTCAGTCTTCAAATCAAAGGGAAGGGGGGTCTTCTAACGGGGTGCATTCATCCATCTCAACAGATCAATTAAAAGCTCAGTATTAGGATTTCGGTCTTTGATGAATCTGAACCGGAAAACGATCAGGCCCACCAAAAAGAGAAGTCCAAAAACTAAAAGAAGTATATCCGGGACATAACTCTTCATGACATAGCCGTCGGCCTGGGACAGCCGGAGGTGTTTCTATAATTAAAATACTTACCATCATACGCTCCCCCTATCGTGTGACCCTTGAAGGGGTCTGAAAAGCAACCGGCATTACAATCCTTAAAAGTCTCAACCCGCCTTGGAACAACATGGATCTCACACTCAGGAAACAGCGTATTGAGCAACCCGAATAAACCGTAATCAGGCTCTGGTCTGTTGGTTATAATCACTATTTTTTTCACGGGTTTGTCCTCCTCTTTTTTTCGATTGCTGATCTTCAATAGTATTCTTGAACCACATCAGTGTTACAGCATTATTAGGGGAGGGTTAGATTTGTATCAAATTTTGCGGTCATATCCTTTCACGAATGACAAGGACATCAAGACGATCAGCTGCATCCTCAATAACATCTGAGATTTCGGTAATCTGTCGCACGAATCTCTCCAGGTGGATCTTATGGATAAGGGGAAGTCCGGAGCGGTATATAGTCCTCATCATGGCGCACTCTTTGTCGTCGATCTCCGATTCCATAATGCCTATAGCAGCGATCTTTTGCCGGATGGTTGCCAGATTGTCAGCCCCATGCAAGGTTTCGCAAGGCGCAAAGAGCCTCACCGCCTCCTGAAAGATACGGAACATCTTTACAATGGTCTCAAAGATTTCGTGTAGGGTTTGCTTGTAATCCTCCGGCACATCAGGGCTTTGGTATACCACGAGGTCAGAAGCTTTCTCGACTTTATTGGCGATCTTATCCACCAACCCTGTCATCATATAGATATCTTTTCGTTCGATGGCGGGAAAGGCTCCGGAGTATAGGTGCTCGCCGATCTTTCTATGCAGTATATCAGCCTCGGTTTCAGCAGAGTCGCAGTTTCTATGAGTCGATTCACATCTGGCTCTATCACCCTGAAGGAAGGCCTCGAGACAACCATTGAAACAGCCCAGGCATCCCCCTACCTTTTGAACATGCTCATCAATGACTTCCTTAGCTTTTCTTTCCTTTTCGGTAAACATGTAAAGTTCCCTTTTGCCGCGTCACATGCTTTATCAAACCGGCTTCGGCTTTTCAGAAAAAAGAGTCGATCCAATTCTCTGAATTAGCTTTTTTTAAACCACAGAAATGTTACGGTTTTATTAAGATAATGTTAGCCCTCCGTTTTTTTTAGATACTCAATATCTTACGGGAAATTAGACGTCTCGGAACTTCTAACTCCTTTCTATGAAAGAGATTCCTTCGCTTCGCAATGACAGTAACGGGAATTTTTGAGAAGTTACTTGGAACGTTACCAAGTCTTGGAGTTGGCGAGGTTGGTGTAGCTGTAACGAGTATCTAATAAAGCCTTAATAGAAATCTAATTTTTATTTGGTATACGATTAGTCACACATGGTAGATTCTGTTTTAATTCTATTTGTCCTTGGGTTTGTCTTACTAATTAAGGGGGCTGATTTCCTGACGGATGGAGCCTGTTCCGTTGCTGAAAAGCTAAAAGTATCAGACCTTGCTATCGGTTTAACCATTGTTTCTTTTGGAACCACCCTTCCGGAGTTTGTGGTTAGTATTATTGCCAACGGTAGAGGAAATAGCGGAATTGCCATCGGCAATATCCTGGGGAGTAATATCAGCAATATTTTGCTCGTCCTGGGAGTATCAGCAATAATTTCACCAATTATCATCAGGAGAAAAACAGTATGGGTGGAAATACCTCTGAGCTTTATGGCTGTTTTTATACTGGGGGTCTTAGTAAATGACGACCTGCTCTATGGAGCGACCTCTTCAGTTTTAAGCAAGAGTGACGGTGTGGTGCTCCTCTTTTTTTTCGCCATTTTTATGGTATATGTCTCCACCATTCCCAGACAGGACAGTAAGAATGAACAACATGAACTGAAACAAATCAAAACATGGCCTGTGGTTTTAATGATTCTCGGGGGATCAGTCGCCATATTTCTGGGAGGAAAATGGGTTGTTGATGGGGCTGTTCATTTAGCGAGGATTTTGGGAATGAGGGAGTCTGTTATTGGATTGACTATTGTAGCGATGGGAACTTCTCTACCGGAATTAGCGACTTGTGCTATTGCCTCTTATAAGAAAAAAACCGATATCTCAATGGGAAATGTGCTAGGTTCAAATATTCTCAATATCTTTTGGGTATTAGGTTGCAGCTCCATTATTCAGCCTATTCCTTTTCAAAAAGGTACCAATTCAGATTTGGGATTTACCATGCTTGTCAGCCTGTTGCTATTTTTGATGATGTTTATTGGCAAAAGCAAAGTCCTGCATAGACGGAAGGGCGCGCTGTTTCTTCTTTTATACTGCTCTTATATGACATTTGCTTTTATTAAGGGCTAAAGTGCTGTCTTTATCCATGTAAATTTGAAGCGGGCTTACGGCCCGCCCTTTAACTAACACTTTTTTCAAATTGATGTCTCGGAAGCGAAACCCAAGCCTTTTTATCAAAATCTACCGGACACTCATGATACTGAAAGTCTGCAAATATTAGAACTTCAGCCACCATTTTGCTATTGAAAAATAAATCAATAAACCGGTGGCATCTAAAAGGGTGGTGATAAGGGGGTTGCTCACGACAGCGGGGTCGAGTTTTATTTTTGTCAAAATTATCGGCAATAAACTCCCAATTAAATTTGCCAATAAGACGATTATAATTACTGACATCCCGGCTACTTGGCCCACCGCTGCACCGCCCTTCCAAAAGGAGCTCCATAGCCAAAGGACGCCCCCAAGCGTAACCCCCAATAAGAGACCGACCAGTAGCTCTCTTTTCACAACACCAAACCAATTTCTCAGGCTTAAGTCTCCAATGGCTATGGCCCTTATGACCAGGGTAGCTGATTGCGTGCCGGTATTGCCTCCGCAGCCGATCAACACAGGCATGAAAAAGGCCAAGGCGACGATGGCGGTTAAGGTTTCCTCAAAGGCAGCGACAACGCTTGCTGAAAGAAAAAGCGCCACCAGCAGGAGAGATAACCATACAATCCGCTTCCGATACAAAGTCCAAACAGAGGCAGTGCTATAGCTCGTCTACAAGGGAAAAATGCTGGCCCCTTTCTGGATATCTTCTGTGACTTCCTCTTCCAATACATCGAGGATATCGTCCACTGTCACAATTCCTAACAATACATTTTCCGAATCGATTACAGGCAAGGCAAACAGATTGTAGCGTTTTGTTAGCTCAATGGCCTTCTCCTGGTCTTCATGCGCCGATATCGAAACAAACCTTTTATCCATAAGAGATTCAACTTTTTGTTCCGGGTCTGCCAGGATCAATCTCCGCAAAGGTATATCGTCGAGCAAATGCCACTTTTCATCCACTACATAAGTTATATGAATTGTTTCGGCGTCACGCCCATACCGGTGAATGTGCTCCAATGCCTGCTCAATCGTCCAATGAGGGCGAATGGCGACGTATTCCGGTGTCATCAACCGCCCAACACTTTCTTCCGGATAACCAAGTAACTCCAGTGACTCTCTGCGAATATCTGAAGAGAGTAAATTCAAAAGCCTCTGCGTTATTTCTCCTGGAAGTTCTTCAAATAACTCTGTTCTATCATCGGGTGATAATTCTGAAATAATATCTCGAACATGTTCGTTACTCATTTCCTGAAGAAGCGCCATTTGTTTATTGGACTCAACCTCACTAAATACACTGGCGGCCTGTTGTTTATGCAATAAACGGAAAAGGATGACCGCCTCTTCTACTCTTATATTTTCAAATAAATCAGCTACGTCCGGAGACGGCCAACCAGATAGTATTTCCTTAAGCCTTCGCCAATCCTTTTGTTTGACTAATTCTTGAATCTTGCTCTCAACAAATTCACCTGGCATTTTAATTCCTCCTTTGGGCTGTACAGGACATAGAGCATATTTATTTTGGCTGAAAAGGGTGCTTGTGAAAAAGAAGTGAAAAGTGACTTGAAAATATATCTGTTATGGTATATGGAAAGGAAGCATGCCCGGTCTGTCTGTGGCGGTGAACAGAGACCGGAAGACAAAGCTTCTTATGTGGAGGCGCAATCCGTTTATGGTCGACATTCAACTTAAGATGGGACATGCATACGCTCGTGAAGAAGCAAAGAGACGCATAGAGCCGTCTATTAACAAGACCGCAGAGTCCTTTGGTCTCAGATTTCAATGGCATGGGGATGTGTGTAAC
>JAUWHV010000042.1 GCA_030605675.1 Deltaproteobacteria bacterium
GCCCGCTGGTGATGGTGAGCGTTGTTGGGCTTGCTGATACCCGGGATGGTGAGGAAAAGTGGAGAATAAAAATGGAACTAAAAGAACTTGAAAACGAAGTGCTGAAGCTAAGCATTGAAGACCGAGGTGCTCTGGCGGAAAAGCTCATATTGAGCGTTGATGCTCCATCTGAGACCGAAAATTTGCGATTGTGGGTGGCTGAAGCAGAACGACGCTTGAAGGAGCTACGTGAGGGTACAGTTGAAGAGATACCGGTCGAGGAGGTATTCCGACGTGCCAGAGCCGCTATCTCATGAGAAGGTTTGCGTTTCATCCCGAGGCGGATAACGAGGTCATAGAAGCAGCTCGGTATTACGAAACGAGGTCAGCAGGGCTTGGTTTCTCGTTTCTCATAGAGCTTGATTCTTCCATAGAGCGGGTTGTAGCTAATCCGGAAGCCTACCAACTCGTCAGTGAAGACGTACGACGGAAACCTTTCAGGCGCTTTCCGTACAGTCTGCTCTACGTTATCGAAGTTGATCGGATTCGAGTTGTTGCTGTTGCCCACCAAAAACGGCGACCGAACTACTGGCGATTTCGGCTTTTGGGGTGATTCAAGGTGGGTATGCCCAATCGGGTAAGGAGAGGTTCTTCTCCTCCCCTCCCCACACCACCCCGCTTGCGGGTCCGCACGGGGCGGTTCCCGGTAAACTTTAAAAGGCATTTTCAAATACCTCCCAGGGCTGGCTACAAGCTAAGCGCCGACCTTCGGCTAGTACTTTTGCTAACCTCAAAAATCAAGTAGCAAGGTTCACATACAGAGGACTTTCACCCCACCTGTCTGCGTTCGGACACGCACAGGCAGATAAGTTCACGCCCATGCCGGGCGTACACCACTTCATTCACCTGACCTTCCTCCGCGTCTTCGGCGCTCCGTCAGGCAGGTGATGTCGGTGTTCGATTCTAAAATCTACCCGCAACTTGCACAAAATATTGTACAAGTCAAAATAAATCTGGTATATTTATTAAACAGCGCAAGTAAGGAGGATATTATGCGAGTTGTCAACTTTAGTGAAGCCAGAAACAATTTAAAATCCGTTTTAGATCAAGTCGTTGATGATGCTGACTACACTGTAATCACTCGGCGGGACTCAGAAAATGCGGTGGTCATGTCCCTAGACACCTTCAATAGTTATATGGAGACAATCCATCTTCTCAGGTCGCCCGCTAACGCTGCTCATTTAGCGAAATCAATTGAACAATATAAAAATGGAAAAGTTCAAGAAAAGGAAATGATAGTTGAGTAGGATACTTGCTTGGACTGATGAAGCATGGCAAGGATATCTCTATTGGCAATCGCAAGATAGAAAAACACTTAAGCGAATTAATAAACTGATTGAAGATACGAAAAGAGAACCTTTTGTGGGAATAGGCAAACCTGAACCATTGCGTGAGAATTTGTCTGGTTTTTGGTCTCGTCGAATCGATGACACAAATCGTTTAGTGTATGCTGTCGATGACAATTTTCTCACTATTATTTCATGTAGATATCACTACTAAACCGAACTTGAAAAAATCGAACAATCGCGTGCAGTTGACCGCCGGAACAGCGCATTTCTTGATGCGAAGATTATTGGCGGCGGCAACTGACGCAAGCCGTTGTCCCAAAAAAACAAATTGACACCAAGTATTACCTTGGTTATACTTTTGTATTATGAAAACGGCAATCTCTATCCCAGATAAATTATTTCTCGCTGCTGATCAGTATGCTAAAAGCTACGGAGTTTCGCGGAGCCATCTGTATGCAAAAGCAGTTGCGCAATTTCTTGAACAGCAGCCATCGGATCACATCACCAAACAACTTAATGAAGTTTACTCATCAGAACCTGCTAAATTGAATGAAACTCTTTCGACCATGCAGTTTACCTCAATAGAAAAAGAAGAATGGTAATAAAACGCGGGGAAATCCGGTGGGCCGAATTGCCTGAATCAGTTGGTTCTGGCCCTGGTTACAGAACACCGGTAGTTATAATCCAATCAAACGAATTCAACAAAAGCAAAATCAACACAATCATTGCGGCTGTTATAACATCAAATATACGCTTAGCGGCTGCACCTGGTAACGTCTTGCTCTCCGTTAAAAAATCAAAATTACCCAAAGAAAGTGTTATTAACGTTTCTCAAATAATCACCATCGACAAATCATTTTTAACAGATAAGGCTGACACCCTATCCGATAAAATCATGGAACAAGTTGATGAGGGCGTGAAGTTAGTACTGAAACTATAAAACTCGAGAGAACAAAGAAATAAATAAACAAAAATAAATAAATGCGCTAACCATAATAAGGATTGTGTATCTAGTGGACGCTGTGTCTGAATGAACCTACAGGTACTTTTGAACCTCTTTGAGTTGTTCAGTCTTAGCAGCCCGTACCACTGCAGAAGTAGTAACTCCAAGAAAACGAGGAGGAAAATCTCCCCTTACCCGATTGGACATAGACTTAAGGGGGTTTTGTTTCAGTCTCGCTAAAAAGCTCAGGTTGTTGAACCTAATCATTCCCGCGAACCCCACTTAGTCAATACCCGAGCAACTGCGTCTTCGACTTGTAGTCGAGGCGATCAAATGCGCGGACTACATTGTTATCGGGCCAGGCGACCTGTTTACCAGCATTATTCCGAACCTCATCGTTCCAGACGTCATATGAAGATTTTCTCAAGCCGTGGAGTTATCCAGAAATCATAGAATAACTTGTTGTTGCCGGACGCTCCGCGCCCGGCAACAATCGCCGCGTATTACCGCGGCGATTAGGGCTTACTGTCAGAATGGGCATATGTGTGCTCTGTCTCTGCTAACTTGAAGATTAATCAATCCGGAAGCATAGAAAATGGCAAAAGGATCAAAAACTCCAGCGTCTAGGAAGTGGTCAGCGAAAGTGACCCACGAGAGCCATGCACTGGATCTGGAAGAAGGTGTCTTTACCTGGAGAGATCCAAAAAGGATTGCACTGTCACTTAAGAAGTCGGCCGATACCAGCAAGCACCGCAAGGCTCCGCCGTTTCGTTCTGCCATGTCCATGCTGGTGTTCTATATTAATCGAGCAGGTAAGAATTTGGACAAGGACCAGAAGCGTATTCTGGAAAAGGCAAAGGATGAGTTGCGCAAATTATATTATAAGGTCTGATAATTCTGTGCGGCTTGAATGGTCCGATCATCCGAATCCGTCGGCTAACATTCCGCCGAAGACGGGCAAGGTCCTGGCACTTTGAGCTTTTAACAGATTTTTCACCCTGGGATTCGGACGAAAATGACGTCGGCAATGTGCGCACTTATTCGGTTGGCCCATGGTTTTCCTCCTGGTAAAACCATAGATCCTGATATGATAGGGGAAGAACAAGAACCAGATAGAGAACAAAA
Organism: Deltaproteobacteria bacterium; assembly: GCA_030605675.1. GTDB lineage: Bacteria > Desulfobacterota > Dissulfuribacteria > Dissulfuribacterales > UBA3076 > UBA3076. The sequence continues at coordinate 3,397 of JAUWHV010000042.1, forward strand.
AGAGGAAGAAGAACGAATTGAAAAATTGAACCGAAAGAAAAAAAGAAAACAGCTCATTGCAAGAACCTAACCGGAAATTACTGATAAATTCGGATGTACCCCAAAACGACGGGATATACGAACCCGGATCGCAATGATGAGTTATATGACATTGAGCGTCGTGTAATTAGAAGATGATAGCAATGTGGAATTTACCTAAAGAAATAATCCTCACCAGTGGAATTGGAGAGGGCAATACTCCACTAAATTCATTTGATAGGGCATTGTTAGATGCAAGTGTTGGTGATTTAAATTTAATAAAAGTAACAAGTGTAGTGCCTCCCAGAGCCAAAGTTACTAAAATGGAAGATATTACACATTTAAAAATTGCAAATGGGACATTAGTACCAACCGTATATACCTATATTACAAATAATAATTCTAATGAAAGAATTACAGCAGGTCTTATTCTTGGTATTCCCCAAAGTGAAGATAGAAGTGGTTTAATATTTGAAAGTTCTAAAGTAGGAAGTCTTACAGAAACGAAGGATGAATGTATAAAGATGTTAACAGAAGCATTTGAGACAAGAGGTATTAATAACTTCAGCGTAATTTTTGTAGGAAAAGAAGTTGAGGTTAAGGAAAGATTTTATACAGTAGTTGCATTGGCTCTAATGTTGCCATAGGAGGTAAAAAGATGCTGATATTAAAAAGTGAAGAAGACTATAATAATATCCCCAAAGCGACTAAAGATAAATTATACAAATATTTGGAATTTGCTGTAGCCAACGCACCATTTTATTCAAAACTTAGGGACAATCTTGGCAAATCTTTTAATATCAAATTATTTTTTAAGCTTCCGTTAACTTATGATTATGATTTGATTAATGATTCATTTACTTTTTTAGGTAAGAACAGTAGTGTTGTACAACTCTCATCCTCGGAGGGATAGGGGACATCCTTCTATGAGCTGTCGAGCCACGAGCTATCCTGTATCCTTTGGAGAGACTGAATATGAACTGAGAGAAGAGATACGATATTTCCTCCAAGCGTTTAGATATCCCGTTCTTGAAGAGAAAGAAAAAGATGGCAAATCAGGAAGCCATCCACCTGACTGTTGCACAAAAATTATTGCTCTTCCTGTATCAGCCTTTCGATAAACTGATCCACTCCAATCAAGGGGATCAGACGTATCAATACCTCATCTATCACCCCAGGCTCCGCTTCCGTTTCCTTCTTCACCTTTCTCTCTCGCCAGTCCAGTGTATGGATAAGATTTGCGGCCACCACGCATGGTTCCGGCAAGTTCTTGACCGGTACTTCAGTAGCAGCGCCCCGGATACTCGTACTGATAGGACAACAAATTAGGAGCCCGGTACGCTTGTTATATTCTTTACTGGAGAGCACCAACGCGGGCCTGTATTTCCCGATTTCCTTGCCCTTGGTCGGCTCATAATCAAGCCAGACAATATCATTACGATCAGGGATATATCGTCTTGCCACGTCATACCCTCATCTCAGATGGCAGGGGTGTCGGCAACTCGTCTGCATGGGCCTTTTGCGGCGTCATTCCCTGTAGTAGTTGGGATTCAGAATACGGCAACCTTACGCGCTTTTTCTTTGTCTTTGCTCGGACCAGGAGACCATCATCGGTTACTTCGATGATCACCTTATCGCCTCGTCCTAAACGGGACATTTTGCTGACAGGTCTCGTGATTCGGATTCCCAGGCTATTGCCCCAGGGTTGGATCGTACCTTCGAATCGAGCTTTTGCTGTTGCACTCATAATTACTCCGTTATCACCGTGTAGTTACTTTATAAGTATATACCATGTAGTTACAATATCAAGCTGCCGAAATGCAGCCGGGATCTTATTCTTTACCTACGACGGAATCTGTACTTCTTTGGGGTCTGCTATTTCCAAAGCCCTTAACAGGACAATGAAAGATTAATTCAACTCAATCAACAGCATTCTCCCAGTTTCCCTGTTATCTGGCAAATAATTTTGTCTGTCAGTATTTCGAAAGCAGAAACACCATTATCCTTCGCCTGAGCCGCCTTGGATGAACACAGGAAAAAATTTGGACCTGTACGGTTAAGAAACTACTCAAAATTAATCACTAAAACACGAAACAAGACATAGAAATTAAATTAGCCGCCTTCGGCGGGACTTCTCTGACAGGATGAACAAGATTTACATGATTTTCATTTATCCTGATTATCCTGTTGATCCTGTCAAAAAAATGGAAATTCCTATACTATCAAGTTAGGATTCTTTTAAAAATTTTCCGAACAGGAATCACCTTACTTATCAGTCGCATCGAAAAAGGAAGGTCTAAGAGAAGGCCTGCTGAGCGAAATGTCGTTGTAAGGTTAAGATCTTATGGCCTCTGCATACATCTGACTATACAGTTTAGCCGTATTTTCCCAGGTCAGCCCTTGTTTCTGCATCCACTGCCGGCCGGCAAGACCGGCTGCCGCAAGATTTCTCTTTCGTCCGATGAGATCGTCAAGCGCGCCTGAAAGTGCATCCACATTTCCCGGAGGCACCAACCACCCGGTTTGACCATGTTGTGTCAGCTCGCGTGTTCCTTCAATATCAGTGGCCAGCACGGGCAGGGCAGCCGCCATGGCTTCGAGGACCACGTTGGGCCTGCCTTCTCGATAGCTGGGGAGAATGAGGAGATGGTGATCATTCATGAGCTGTGGAATTCCATCAGGCGATATGCTTCCAAGAAAGCGGATGTTTGTATTAATCCCAAGGTCTGTTGCAAGTGATTTAAGATGATCCTTTTCAGGACCGTCCCCGACCACAGTCAGTGTCCATGAAGCCTGGGAATTTATCCAGGCCAGGGCCTTCAGAAGCACGTCTAATCCTTTTAAGGGAATCAAGCTCCCGATGAAAAGCAGCTTGAATGGAGATGGGGCCAGGTGATCGCGTCCGGTCGGCAAGGCATAGAAAGCGTCGTCCACACCATTTGGAACAAATCTGATCTTGTCCGACATGCCAGGATGTTGTCGCCTGAGATCAGTCGCTATTGCCTGGCTCACTCCTGCTATGAATATTGATTTCTGCATGGCCTTTTTATGCAGTAAATTAAAAATCCGGGATTTTTTGGTAATATTAACATCCGAACCTCTCAAGGTAGTGACAACGGGCTTTTGGTGAATTGGTTGTGTCAGAACGGCCAAGGCACCGCAGACAGACCAGTGGGCATGTATAATATCGTGTTGCCTGGCCAGTCGGATAAGGGACAGGCCCATACCGGCCAGAAAAGGTGGAAGCAGGCAGTAAAGCCAGGGCTGTCCGGTCAGCGCTGCGGGTATTCCCCCGGGCTGCTGAGCCAGGCGTTGACAGGACCATGGCGCATAACGGAAACGGCGAACTATATAGTTATTCGGCCAGGTTGCGGGGCGACTACTTGAAGGAGTAAGCACTGTGCATAAAAGGCCTTGACTGATTTCCGCCAAGGCAAGCCTGTGGATGAACGGGCCTGAAATATTACCAGGATTGGAGGGGAAAGACGTTGCAAGGTGAAGTACATGTAATGGCATTATCGAAGATGTCGATTGTAGTCCATGTCAAACCACATAGCGAAGAAAAGGGACTGGAGCCCTGATATATAGAGAAACGCGGCAAAGAGAGCACTGGTTTCACTTACAGGGCCGTCCAGAATACGATAGAACAGAAGATAGAACCCGAAAAAAAATCCGCCTGGCGTAAGAGTGAGTCCCATTAGGTAGAAGAAGACCAATGGATGGAAGTCCGCAATAACATATTTAGTAAACAGACGTCTGAAGAACCCCTTGTTGAGAAGCCATGGGATAGTGAACAAAACCTTCCTGAGCCGTATCCCTGATTGTTCACCCACATTATAGACCGGACGAATAGGCACGTCGCGCACACGCAAGTTGATCTCATTCAGCCGAATCAGGATATCATTCGGCATGCCGTAGCTTTTGTAAATGCGGTCAAGATCCAAAAAACTCAGGGCCTCCAACGATATGGCCGTGTATCCTGTTTGTGAATCTGCTATGTGCCAGTATCCTGAAGCAATTTTTGTAAGCAGCGAAAGGAATGAGTTGCCCAAGTAACGGTATTTAGGCATGATTTTCCATGCCTCGCCGTGAAAGAGACGGTTGCCCTTGGTGTAATCCGTTTTGCCTGTTGCAACCGGTCTTACGATATTGGGAAGATCCGCAGGGTCCATCTGAGCGTCGCCCGCCATTACTACGGTAACATCTATTTTGTGATCCCTGGCCCACTTATAACCGGTCACAATGGCAGCTCCAACGCCTTTATTTCGCTTATGGCACAGTAATACCACCCTGCCTCCCGGCTCTATATACCCGCGAGCCACATCAACGGTTTGATCCTGACTGCAGTCGTCCACAACTACAATATGGTCCACAAGGTCCGGCATGGTCTCAATGACCTGACTGAGCAAATGCTCTTCGTTGTAAGCCGGGACAACTACAGCTACTGATTTTTCCTCAAACATATATTAAATCCTGTCGTAACTATTCAGGTTGAAGGTTGAAGGCTGAAGGCTGAAGGATTTCAAGCATTTCGCAACGCTCAAACGCCCTAAATTTCGTCCCTAAAAGTCTTCAGTCTTCAGTCTATCCACCTAATTTTATGTGATCACACATGATTTGTCCCTATTAGCCTTCTACCTTCAGTCTATCCACCTGAATAGTTACATCCTGCCGGACATAAAGCGTCCTATTGTAGTCACAAAACAGATAGGCGTTCACGTTGAAATTGGAAATTGGAAATTTGGCCTTCATGCCTTTGTTTCGTCTTTCCCAAATTTCTAATTTCCAATTTCAAGTTTCAAGCCGTCCATATCACCCACTACCTCCCATAATTGATGTGATGGGGAATTCGTGACCACAGGTCTGAAGTACTTTGGATTAAAAGTGTGCCTCAAGAACAATTTATTAAAAACCGACTCGGAAATCTGCGAATCCATTATAGCCCCAAATCTGTCGGGGACCAGCATTTCAAACTGTGATCCGCGATCCCGTTCATAATGTCTGGTTTGCAGCCCTTTTTCCGTACGTTCAACCAGTCGTGTGAGTCCTATTATGCGTTTACCTGTGCGCAATTCTCCCTTTTCCAGGTCTATATCCAGCCCTTCACTTCCTTTAATATGTCCGTTTTTCTCATACACATCATAAAAGGCCTTGTACATCGGGTGTATTCCTTCTCTCTTTTCCACGTCCCATGTACCAAGCCAATACCACCAGTAGTTGGTGATGGTGAGCCGCCAGTCAAGAAAGAGGTAGACAGGACGCGTCTTTTCAGGATAGAAAAAGCAAAGCCACTGATCCACATTCTGTAAATTTCCCACAGGCGCGAGTCTGGCTGAAGCCAGCAACTCTCTCGCCTTTTCAGGACCAACAGAAAGGACTTCTTTAATAAGATTTACACCTCGGGCAGGGTCATTGCCCACAGCCTGGTAAACATTTTCAATACCATCCATTCCGGAACTGACATAAAAGCGCATGAAGTTGGCTGCCAGGCGTTCGTCGTGCGTAGCAAGGGGGAGGCCATTGTAAAATGACCTGTGACCGCCGTGAAGTGTACCGTCGCCCACGGTCCCCCTACCGGCCCAGTAATTCAGAGGATATCCATGGTCCCACCACGCCCAGATTACTGCATCCTTGGGCGTTTCTTTTGATGCCATATCCATCCCTGCGATAAGGTGCGGAGGCTCTTTGGGCCAGAAAGTCTTGGCCATGTCCTTGCTCAGGGCCGGCCAGACAAGTAAAATAACTAAAACCGGTGCTAACAGGGAAAGCACGGCAAATCTTCGACGCCAGTACCAGATCCCGGATATCACATATCCTATTCCAAGGGCCGTAACAGGGGCTAAAAAGATCATAAAACGTTTGGCGAAAAAAAATGACAATGTAGCCAGGATCAATGGCACTGATATAAACAGGCTCTCTTTGGGACGGCGATAGAACAGCCAGGCAAGACCTGCGCCGGCCACAATGAAGGCAGGCAGGCTGTCAGTTGTCTTGGTGACAATTTCGTTGAGTGATGGTATGGCCTGTTCTGAGATTGTGGCCCCTATGGGAGGCCATATACCGATTACTTCCTTTGTAGATATGTAGTGAAAGGCACCGGCAACATGTCTGAAAATCTTGAGCGGAAGATCCAGTCCCATCCACAAGAGTATCACCCCGATTCCCAGTCCTGCTGTTCCGAAAAAAATACATGCCTCTCTTCGTCCGGGACGATAAAAAAACACCAGCGCCACAGCTAACGGTAACATCGAGACAACCGTCACTACCTGAGGCGTTGAATCCCACCACCACAGGAAAAGCAAATAAATAGCCATCCCGCTGATAAAATATAGATACCGCTTCTGACCGGCTTCAATGCCAAACCGCAGAAAGCAATAGGCAGCACCTGTAGCCCAGGTGACGTTCATACAGTCTGTGTCGAACCACCCTAAACTGCTTCTATAGACATAGTAGTGTGAAAGCAGCCCCATTAGCGCTGCAGTGAGGCCCATGGCCGGACCTCCGTAGAAACGTCCTAATGCATATAGAGGCAGGGCCAGCAAAAGACCAAGTAATGCAGGCAGGACCGCTCCAATCCAGTTTAGGGAAAAGGGCGTTATCTTGGCCAGGCCTGCGGCTATCACGGAAATGAGCGGTGGTGGAGATCTCCTGGACATACCCTTTGGCACATCACGATTGTTGTCTATAGGTGTATAGGTGCCTTCAGCAAGATCCTTTGCCAGGGTCAGATAGAAATAGCCATCAAAGGTGGTGAGCAGGGGTTCTCCCTTGTAAAGGGCCATCTGAGGATGGGTATTCCAGTCCCGAATATCTTCAATGCGCACAAGCAACCCCACACCCAGGATAAGTAAAAGTGCCAGGGCCTCTATCCATCGGTGGTATGGGGTAAGGCGTTTGGCCTTATCCTTTAGGGTGCTTTCCCACTCACGAATACGCAATCCCATACCTTGAGAGCTTGCGGTCGGGACGGGAGTGACGGGAACCGGTTTCTTTTTTGTTTTGGCTAAAGGCCTTTTTCTTTTACGCCCCATTGTGTTTTCCTGTTAGGTATTTAGGCTGAAGGCTGAAGGCTGAAGTATATCAATCATCTCGCGACGCTCGAATGCCCTACCGTCCCTAAAAGCCTTCCACCTTCCACCTTCAGCCTTCTACCTAACCACCTGATTTCATGACCTCATCCCAGATTTCTATGACCCCGGACCTCAAGCCCGTGAAATCATCAGCCTCCACATAAGTCGGTCTTTCTTGCAGGCTGAGCTTGTTTATTGTTTTTCTGTAGCTCACATATGCCTCCAAAAGGATATCTGTATATCTCTTTCGTATCAGTTTTTTCTGTTCAAAGGCCTTAAGCAGTCTGATACTATTGCTCCATTCAGCGAGGTCCGGATACCGGAAAGCATTTGCCAATACCACATACTGGATCAGGAATTCTATATCAGTCAGGCCGCCGGGATCATGCTTAAGGTCAAATTTGCCAGGATGCTTGTTTCCATATTGGCTTATCAATCTGTCTCGCATGGAGGTGACAGAACTCTTTAAGATATCAGTGTCACGGGACTTGGCAATTACTTTTTTTCTCAGTTCATCAAATTTCTTACAGACCCTGATGTCACCTGCGATCGTCCTTGCCCTCACAAGGGCCTGGTGTTCCCATGTCCATGCCTGGTCCATTTGATACTGGAAAAAGGCGTCCAGGCTGCTGACCAGGACTCCTGACGCCCCGCTTGGACGAAGGCGCATATCTACTTCATACAGGATTCCTGCCCGGGTATGGACTGTCAAAATATGAATCATTCGTTGTCCCAGACGGGTATAAAACATAGTGCTATCCAAAGGCTTGGGCCCGGAGGTCATCCGGCCCACTTTACCGATATGGAGAAAAACCAGATCCAGGTCAGAGCTATAGCCCATTTCCGTTCCTCCAAGTTTGCCATAGGCAACAACCGCAAAGCCACAGTTTTCTTTTTCATCTTGGCCGGATACGCATGGGGGCATGCCGTGTCGATCTATCAGGTGGTCCCGGGCAAGGGCAAAGACCCTATCTACTACTACCTCGGCAGTGTTTGTAAGATGGTGACTCACATCCTGGACAGACAGGGCTCCCGAGATGTCAGCCGCAGCTACTCTCAGCATATTTGCCTGCCTAAATCGCCTGAGTTCATCCATCTGCTGTTCCAAGTCGCCCGGCGATGCTTTGGAGAGCATTTTTTTTATGTCTTTTTCCAGATTTGGCCTGTCAGGGGGTGAATAAAGAGTCAGCGGGGCAAGGAGTTCGTCCAGCAGTACAGGCTGTCTTGATAGAAGCGTCGCTATCCATGCCCCTCTTGAACAGAGCCTTATCAGGTGTGACAGGGCATCAGGATTTTCCAGGAGGAGGGAGAGGTAGCAGGTCCGCCTCTCAATTGATTCTATCAGGTCAAGTGTCTTTTTGAGAGCAAAGTCCGGCTGGTCCGCCCCCGCGGATTCCTTGAGCACAAGAGGGATCAGGCGGTCCAGCCGGTCTCGTCCTGATGAACTGAGGCTCAAGCTCGTCCTGGAGTCCTTAAGGCCTTGAAGAAAGTTCAATACCTCATTGGTTTTACGGAAACCCATTGACTGAAGAGCTTGTACAGCACGGTCTTTGTCTACTGTTCCAAACCAAATGCCTGAGAGGAGCTGTTTCGCCGGGTCCTTATTCCGGGCATCCTCTCCGGAGAAAAGTCCTTTAAAGTGATAGTGGACTGTGTTCATGTGCCTGCAGAGCGTATCTGTATATTCTTTCCAGGTCTGAAAACCCATGGAAAGTGCGAGGCGGGCCTGAGAAAGGGGCTCGAAGGGCAGCTTGTGTGTCTGTTGGTCAGCGTATTCCTGCAGGCGGTGTTCAGTGTTGCGCAGGAATATGTAGGCATCTTTTAATTTCCGACATGCGTCTTGGGGCAGGAAGTTATGGTCAGCCAGGAGTTCCAGGACTCGAAGGATGCTCCTTTCCCGAAGTTCCGGCATCTTGCCGCCCCTAATGAGCTGAAAGGTCTGGCCTATAAACTCAATCTCGCGTATCCCTCCTGCGCCCAGCTTTATGTCGTCTTTAAGTCCTTTCTTATGCGTCTCCTGTTCTATCAGTTGCTTCATTTCCCTTAAGGAGTCAAAAGCCCCGTAGTCCAGGTAACGGCGATACACAAAGGGCCTTAATGTTTCAAGCAGCGTGTCTCCATCAGTGCCACCGGCAACCGGGCGGGCCTTGACCATTGCATATCGTTCCCACTCCCTCCCTTGGCTTTGATAATATTCTTCCATGGCATCGAAGCTCAGGACCAGGGGTCCATTTTCCCCATATGGCCTGAGTCTCGTGTCCACACGAAACACAATACCCCCGGCAGTAGTCGTGCCTATAACACTTATCAATTTGCGGCAAAGCCGGGCAAAAAATTCTTCGTTAGTGACGGATTTTGGGCCGTCTTTGGTATGTCCGGACTCAGGGTACGCAAATATCAGGTCAATATCCGAGGAAAAGTTGAGTTCTCCAGCCCCGAGTTTGCCCATCCCGAGGATAACCAGGGATTGGGGGTTGCCTTCCTTGTCTGCGGGACAGCCAAGTTCCTGACATTGCCAGGGATGGAGGAGGCTGAGAGCACCCCTTAGACATGCCTCTGCCAGGGATGAAAGGTCCTCCATGGTCTCTTTGAGATCTGTCCATTGGGCAAGGTCTCTCCATGCTATCCTGACCATCTCTCGCCTTCTCAGCCGGCGCAAAATCATTCCGAGATCTTTATGGTCTCTGGCCTCCTTGATTGAATTATTGACTATTCGGTCATAGTTACCGTTTGTATAGGAATTTATAAGATCACCACTTTCCAGAAGATCTAATAGCAGCCCTGGTTCCTTGACGCAGTTTTTTGCGACAAATTCACTAAAGGCCCACACCTGTTTCGACGTATTTATTATATGTGGATCATCAGGAACCGGAAGTCCGGATGACAGCGCAGCCTCCGCAAAGTTTTTCCAATAGTTATCAGCCTTTAACAGGAATTCTTCAGGTAGTAGTCTCTGGGGCAGCATTTTTTTTTGGAATTTTGTATCCAGCGTATTATGGTCTTAT
>JAUWHV010000033.1 GCA_030605675.1 Deltaproteobacteria bacterium
TGAAAATCTGTGTTTAAAATGAAAATTACTATACTATACATTTATAATTTATCGACAACATCACGTCTATACAATAATTTTCTTTCACACAAGAGTGAGAGGCTTTTTTTGGAAAAAGACCTTGGATGGCATATTATTATGGAATAAAATTTATACATGAATAGTCTTACAAACACAATACAAGTTTTTTATCTGTTTTTCAGAGTAAGAGTCTATTATTGTTTGTAACCGTTCACGGGTTGAAACTTGAAATGAAACTTGAAATTGGAAAGTAGAAATTGGGGAGAGATGAATGGCTTGAAATTGGAAATTGGGAAAAGATGAAACGAATTTACGAGTTGACAGTACAAAAGCATGAAGGCCAAATTTCCAATTCCCATTTTCTAATTTCACCGTTCCGTGAACGGTTATGATAAACGATATGGAGTCTATTGATGATGCTGTGAGCCGGCTTCTCAAAGAGCTGTCAGAAGCCAAGATGTGGCCGGAAGAGTACCAGGAGAAGCTTGAAGCCGGGGCAGATATTAGTCATGAGATAAGTAAGGCTGACAAGAAAATAGAAGAGCTTGAAGCCCGGGCTAAGAAGATTTTAAAAAAGTTAGGGTGCGTGAGCCCGAAAACCCGTACCGTTTATAACGGCATGGCTGGTATGCTGATTAACTGGCAGGAGTTTAAGGATAACTTGGAATAGGTAAGTTAGCGCGTAGCCGTTCGCGGCTTGAAATTTGAAAGTGGTATTTTTACCAACTGAATAAGCCGGTTGGCCAATTTGGAGGAAATAGTGAATAACACCAGTAAAATTGTGCTTGATTCAAAGGATATGGACCGGGCCCTTACAAGAATGGCCCACGAAATCATAGAAAAGAATAAGGGAATAGAGGATCTCGCCCTTATTGGCATCAGGACAGGCGGAGTGCCGTTATCCGAACGTCTGCAGCAGCGAATCGCCGCCATAGAGGGGACCATGGTCTTAACAGGGATTCTGGACATTACTCTCTATCGGGATGACTGGAGCACCCTGAGCCAGCATCCCATAGTCAGGAAGACTGATATTTCATTCTCTGTCGACAATAAAAATATAATACTGGTGGACGACGTCCTTTACACCGGACGTACCATCAGGGCCGCCCTGGACGCCTTGACTGACTTGGGAAGACCTCAGAAGATCCAGCTTGCCGTCCTTGTGGACAGGGGGAGGCGGGAGCTTCCGATCAAGCCTGATTTTGTAGGGCTTTCTCTCCAGACTTCAGCCAATGAACACGTAAATGTCTTTTTGAATGAAATTGTAGGGAGAGACGAGGTTGTCCTGGAGGAAAAAGATATATGAAGGAGATATCTCGGCTATTTGTAATTTTCTTGATAAAACGGAAATAACAGGAATAATTCCCGAATTAGCAACTCAGCAAATATTCAGCCACAAACAGGTCACTGAATCCAGGATAGAATCGCAGATGCAAACAGATACTCGCAGATTACAATCACCAAATCACCAAATCACCAAATCACCAAATTACCTTGGCCTCACCATGGGCTGTCCGGCAGGAATCGGTCCTGAAATCATTATAAAGGCATTTGCCGGCAATCCTGAATGGTTGCTGTCCCCTCCGGCAGTCGTCATAGGGGACATGAACATACTTAAAAGGGCATCAAAGGCACTTGATATCAACATTCCCATTAAATCCTGGATGCCCGGCGATCCCCTTTCCGGCAGTGCTATATATGTAAATGCCCGGACTGACCTTAACACTGAGGATATTCCGTGGGGTAAGCCGAGCTCAGCTACCGGAAATGCATCTTTTGAGTATGTCACCGAGGGCATTAGACTCTGCCGGGAAGAAAGGCTCTCCGGCCTTGTGACTGCTCCTATCAGCAAACTGGGCCTCAAGCTTGCCGGCATCGACTACCCGGGGCATACTGAGATCCTGGCCGACAGGACCAACACGGAAAGATACGCCATGATGTTGGCAGGCGACAGACTCCGGGTAACCCTTGTGACCATACACTGCCCCTTGAGAGAGGTGGCAGACAGCATCAGCACGGAAAAGATTTTTCAAGTAATTTCCCTTACTGATTTTTCCTTAAAAAATGAATTTGGTCTAAAAAAACCAAAGATTGCCGTGGCCGGGCTGAATCCGCACGGAGGCGAGTCCGGGATGTTTGGTAATGAGGAAGAGCAGGTCATAACACCCGCTATAGAAATGGCCAGGGAAAAGGGCATAATGGTCAATGGGCCTTACCCTCCTGACACGGTGTTTTACCAGGCTATCAACGGGAAATTTGACGCTGTAGTCTGCCAGTATCATGACCAGGGGCTGATCCCTTTTAAGCTTATTCATTTCCGGGACGGGGTCAACTTGACCTTAGGTCTTCCAATAATCAGGACTTCAGTAGACCACGGGACCGCATATGACTTGGCCGGTACCGGGAAGGCGGATTGCGCCAGCCTTGAGGCAGCAATCAGGCTCGCATTAAAGATAGTGGTGAATCGGACGACTTGGAGGGGTCCTTAGATTTTTTCCGGTGGGAAGGCTACCACATCGTTGATATTTGACGCATTCGTGAGCAGCATTACCAGGCGGTCTATACCAAGTGCCATGCCTGCACATTTGGGGAGTTGGCTCAGGGATGATAGAAATTCTTCAGGCCGGGGATAGGCCCTAAGACCCTGTTTTCTGCGTCTTCCAGCCTCTTTTCTGAATCTTGCCTCTTGCTCCTCCTGGTCTGTTAGTTCGGAAAAGCCGTTGGCAATCTCAAGGCCGCCCGCATACAGTTCAACCCTCTCCGCCACCTCAGTGTCGGATGTTTTCAGCCTGGCAAGAGATGCGCAGGATGCCGGATAATCCATTAAAAAGACCGGTTGATCCGGAGGCAGGTTGGGTTCTATCTTTGTCACCATGTCTTGGTTGAAGCGGTCTAAATCCGGTGCGGGCCCCGGTGTCCAGCCGGCATATTTTTCAAACACTTTTTTTATGGTTGTCCTGGGAAATGGGGGCTTGATATCGATCTCTATGCCTTTGTACGTGATTGAATCACCTCTCCAGCCGGCCGCGCGGGCCGTTATTTCAATTATGGCTTCACAGTCAGACATAAGGGTGTGGTAGTCTGCGCTTGCCCTGTACCACTCCAGCATGGTGAACTCGGGGAGGTGATGACGGCCCTGTTCTTCCTGTCGAAATACAGGCCCTAGCTGGAAGATCCGATCAAGCCCTTCTGCCAAAAGGCGTTTCAGGTTGATTTCAGGTGAGGGTATCAGATACAAGTCCGGCCTGTCATTACCCTGGAAAACCGGAAATGCCTCAATAGAGGCCTCTGGTACAGGGGCTTTAATCATCAGGGGGGTTTGGACCTCAAGAAATCCCTGTTCGGCCAGAAAAGACCTGATGGCTTTTATAATTCCGCCCCGGGTTGCCAACATCCTGTGCCTGTAAGTGATTTCCCCGGCCTTATGGATATTGTTGCTAGAGTATGAAAGCTTGTTCAGATCAGGTTCTATTTTTTTGCCCGCTCCACATATTCCCCTGTGCGGGTGTCAATCTTCAGGATTTCGCCTTGCTTTATGAAAAGGGGTACCTGGATCTCGTGGCCTGTTTCAAGGGTTACAGGCTTTGTGGCACCAGTGGCTGTGTCTCCCCGAATTCCAGGAGCAGATTCTGCCACCTCAAGTTCAACAAAAGTCGGCAGAGAGATGTCAATAGAAGTCCCCTGGAAGAAGAGGATGTCAACCTCCATATTTTCCAGTAGGAAGCTTTTTGCTTCCCCTACCTGGTCATTTGTCAGGGTTACTTGATCGTAGGTATTTGTGTTCATAAAGTGAAAGCCTTCATTGTCCCTGTAGAGATATTGCATATGTACTTCGTCGAGGTTGGCCGGTTCGAATTTATAACCTGAGCGGTAAGTACGATCCACAGTGTAACCGGTCACCATGTTTTTGAGCTTGCATTTATAAAGGGCTTGTCCCTTTCCCGGCTTGGAAAACTGGAAATCAGTAATGACATACGGTTCCCCGTCGATAGCTATTTTTAGTCCTTTCCTGAGGTCTGAGGAATCATACACTTCAATCTTCTCCTTGATACATGATTTATAGGAGTTTTGTAACTATACAGGTCGAAGACTGAAGGCTGAAGACTGAAGTATTTTAACCATCTCGCAACGCTCAAACGCCCTAAGTTTCGTCCCTAACAGTCTTCAGTCTTCAGTCTATCCACCTAATTTTGTGTGATCACGCATGATTTGTCCCTATTAGCCTTCTACCTTCAGTCTATCCACCTGAATAGTTACGGGGTTTCTATCAATAGTCCATAACTTCCTTAAATTCAAGCAC
>JAUWHV010000094.1 GCA_030605675.1 Deltaproteobacteria bacterium
AGCAGCCTTATCCGCCCAGCATGTATGAATCTCCAGAAGACCTCCAGGATTCATGGCGTCCAGCGCGTTTAACAAAATATTAAGTATGGCTTGTTGGAGCAAATACGGATCCCCTTGAATGGGGGGGTGACCGCTGTCCAAATTCACTCTGGTCTCAATCCGTTCGACCTTTATCCTATTGGCCACAAGAAGCATTGTCCTGTTTATTACGTCTATCAATTTTACTGAACAGAATTTCGGCTTTACAGGTATGGCAAATTCAAGTAGGTGGTGGACAGACTGGTCTAAACGCTTTATCTGCCCGAATATCTCTTTGAAGATCTCCTGTTCGGGACTTTCCTTGGAAAACGCCTGGGACAAAATCTGAAGTGCTCCGTTAATACCGGCCAAGGGATTCTTTATCTCATGTGCCACGCCTGCTGTCAGCTCCCCTAACGAGGCCAGTCTCCCTATCCGGGCAAGATGCTGTTCCATAAGCCTCTTTTCGGTAATATCCCGAAAGATGCAACTCAGCCCCTTTATCTCCTGCGCCGAATCTATAATTACTGAAAAACACGCCTCCACTGGGAGCTGGCATCCGTCTTTGCACTGCATCTTTATTTCTGACAAAAGACCACAATCAATATCCATTGCCCCAACCTGTTCTTTTAACACGCAGTCTTCGGCCTTCTCCGAATCGGACAAAATGACACGAATTGACTTTCCGATCAGATTACCTTTATGATATCCCAGCATTTTCTCAGCAGACCTGTTGATATGGCTGATTTCCATCTTCTGATTTAGCGTTATGAGTCCGCTTTTGAGGTTTTGTATGATGCTTTCATAAAAACTTTTGAGGTGCTCACTCTGTTCCAAGGATCCGGCCTGTTGATCGTGGGCGATCTTTAGTTCCCTGTTCTGTTGTTCAATCTTATCCACCATCTCTTTTTGCCTGGCAGCCCTGGCAATGAGCTCGGAAGCATGGCTCACCAGCGCTGAGGCCAAACGCGCCTCACAATAAGAGACAGGGGTATCACGACTGTTTTTGTCTGCAAGAACGTATCCCAGAAAATTGCCGTTTCCAACTACAGGTAAGATCAAAAAAGAGCATGAGCCGCCCAGGACTTCCTTAACGGTTTGATCCTCTTCTTTAAGCGAAAATATAGAGCCTTCTTTCAGGCCAGTCCAATGAGGAAAGTCTGTTGCTGTTGCTTTTTCACCTACCAGACAGACATTAATTACCTGCCTTTTCTGCTTTTCCAAGCCGACATAGTCTTGTTCGAGAATTTGGCACTCCGTAGGCATCGATGAGCCAATACTGTCTATGGAATCAAGATGTATGACATTCAGGGATTCACGCTGGGAATAGACCCTTTTCAGCAGTCCATTGACTGCCTCAAATGGCAATGGCGATGAAACGGGATGGCCATTAAACCCGCGATAGGCCTTGCACTCAAGGATATCTTTGTCTTTATTATAATATAAAGCAAGGACCCTTTTCAGTGAAGTGGACATAATTAGGTCATCGGCGACAAACTGAAACAGTGTCTCCACCAAGTCATCGGTTTTCGCCAAGCGTAGCGCGCTTCGATATAAAGTCCTGAGATCCTGTACCTGCTTATGTGGTTCCTGCCGTAACAATCCTGCCGTAGTCATAAAATTCTCTCCCTGTTCCTACATCAGATCGTGGGGGTTATCATGGCAACTTTCACAGTTGGGGAACTTGTTGTCCAGCATGGCCGCCGAATGCGGCTTATCATGGCAGTCCTGGCATTCTGGCACGGTCTTATGCCTGTCTGAATGGCACTCGGCACAACCGAGTTCATGGTGCTTGGCCTGGCTCTTGACCAGCAGATCAAACTCTTCTTCATGGCAGGCGCCGCAGGCCTTGGATGAAATATCATTCTTATAGGTAATTTCAAGGGGCATATGGGCCTGATGACACAGTTTACAATCCGCCTCAGTCATATCCAAGGAATGGGGTTTGTGGCAATCCAGACACTCAAATACCTCGCCATGCTTGTTATGACAGTCAGTACAGGCAATGTTACTGTGAAAACTCTTGTACGCATCAAGCTCCTGACTCTGGATTTCATGGCAGGTAAGGCAAGGCTTGGTAATCTTTCTAGCCAGCTTGAGGCGCAACGGCGCGTGAGGGTTCGAGTGGCACTTCAAGCACCTTTCCAGCTCAAAGTGAGGCTCACCCGTGTGGCATTCACTGCATTTGGGGTACACCCTCCATAACCTCAGGCGGATGACCCTCATGACAATCAAGGCATCCCACCTTGGTTTTATGCGCGCCGCCTGCCTCCTCAATGTCCTTTATTTCATCAATGTGGCATTTGACACAGTCTTTGTTTGTCAGCTCTGTTGAAACAATTTTGCTATCTTCTTCGGCCTTTTTTTCAGTTGCCAGTACCTCTGCCACAAAACAAGCGCCAAAAATCCAAAAAACGCCGAAATAAACAACTCCAAACCTCTCGACCTTCCCCCATTGCATTAATAAAAACTCCCCTCCGAAATATTGGCAACCGTTCACGGGTTCAAGTTTAACCGTGAACTCTTGAACTCTAAACCTTTGAACCTGTCAAGTTTAAGCGTGAACTCTTGAACTCTAAACCTTTGAACCTGTGAACGATTACTATATTTGAAAACAGCAATTATTATGCCTAGTTAAAATTGATAACATAATTGAAATATTTTTTTCGTTATTATAAAGTTTGTGCGCTAGATACCCCAATTTTGGGGCATTTAGCCTAAAAATATTAGTATCCCTCTCGAGGATGATTAAAACCCCTTTGCCTTTAGGCAAAGCAAATTTTATGTTATCGCCACGTGACCTGTCATTCCGGCCATAGAGCCGGAATCCGGGGAATAAGATTCTTGGGATTTCTGGATGCCGGATCCATCATCCCGGACTCCGATCCGGGACCGGCATGACAAAAATAGTTGATTTTAATCAACCCGACATAGAACCCCTCGTCTTATAGACGAGAGTTGTTCAGTTTGTTAAAGATGGAACCAGTCTCTGTCGATTAATTATTATAGAGGATGAGGCTTGCAATATAACGGCTATGGCTGCAGAAAAAGGCATTCCTACACTATGCATAAATACTGAGGAACAATAATTGAGAGTCTCTGACTGGATGAACTGGAAAAAATTCATAATTATATTGAATCTTACAATGGCAGGAGTCCTTTGCTATCATTTTCCCTTTTGCCAAAATCAACAACTTGCTGGTGATTGCCTGTTATGTCACAAAAAGGTTTATTATAGGGGGATGTCCAATTTTTACATACACGCCCCGTTTGATGAAAAAAAGTGTGGTAAATGCCACCTGGAGGAAAAAATCACTGAGGGAGGGAATGATACATATCAAAATAAAATCACAAGGCCTGTGGTTTTGAGACAACCTGATTACCTTACCGAACATACAATTTTGCTAAAGAGGCTTAATCTCCAAGCCACTTATAATATCAATGTGGACCTTAAAGACCTGTCAGGAAACACTGCAAGAAAGGAGTTTAGAGGAATTGTGCCGGAAAAGGTGCAAAATTTCAAAAAAGATGACAAAAGGCCTCCGAAAATATCCAAAATCAAAGCAGGGCCTTTGGTGCAGAGGGTATTTCTTGAAACATTGATCACGTGGGAGACTGACGAACGTAAATATTCGGTGAACCCTTTTCCCTTCCTAATTTTTCTGTAGGCGGAGGTTTATTTCTGCAAACAGGTCTAAGTTTTTTTTGCCTTCCTTCTGGACACATCAGATCGGGTATGGTAAAAAGGATTCATGCTCGATTCATGCTCATTTACCGAGGATCCTTCTGTAACGGTTCATTCCAATCCTATCACATATCCTCCCTTTGCACATCCTTCCACGACTGATTGCCTGAATTGTGCAAAACTGACAGAGCAGGTCAATATGCTCCGATCGGAGGTTGGATACTGGAAATCTTGCCATGCAAAGGCCATTGAGCGCGAGGTCCTCCTGAAACAGAAGGTTGAGGAACTCAAAGCCAAGGTGAGACTTCGTGAACGTCAGCTCTTCGGACGTAAGTCTGAGAAAGGTGCTAAAAGCCAACAATGTGGTACTGAGCAAGACAAAGAAAACTCGAAGAAACGCAAGAGGGGACAACAGCTTGGCTC
>JAUWHV010000038.1 GCA_030605675.1 Deltaproteobacteria bacterium
GAGCTGGCCCATTAAGTTAGCGCTTCTGTGGGTGGTTTTGGTATAGTTTTTGGGTCTTGGGAATGATTTTTAAAATATTTGGAACAACGAATATCGAATATCGAACAAGGAACCGCAGAATGTCGAAGGAAGGTAAAAGTTTTTATATTTAGGATCTTTTGATAGATTTTGCGGTTAGAATAATCCATATAGGAAAATCTCTGCCAAACTAAGGGGCAAAAAAACTTCATGATTCGAAATTCCTTGTTCGATATTCGATATTCGATTTGTCCGTGAAATGAGCTGGCCCATTAAGTTAGCGCTTATGGGGCAGACCTATGTGTCTGCCCTATGGGCTGAATATGAGGTTTAGAGATGGCTCGATCCAGGAAAAAAAGTCGAAAAATACAGTTTCAGATAAGTTGGGGAGGGCTTATTGCCCTGACCGTATCTACTGTTTGTGTTTTTCTGTGGGTGTTTATTTTAGGTTTCTGGGTTGGTCAGAAGCTGGTTGGACGCAGCCTGGATGAGTCACTCCCGACCCAGGTTGTCGCAAGGGCAGTGCCTGAAGCAAAGGAAGCCACCCCTTCAATTCCAGAAAAAATTGGGGCTTCAGAGGCTCTTAAGCCGGTTACCCAAACAACAAGGAAAGGAAAGATAACCCAGGTAACTCCACTGGATACTAAGGAAAAAGAGCAGCCGGAGGCAAGGAAAGAATCAGTTAAAAAGAAGGTCCGTAGCGCGGATGATGTTAAGCGGCCTGGTCACCAAATCAAAAAGGCAAAGAAGAAGAGCACATACTTTGTGTTGCAAATAGCTTCTTATAGAGAGAGGGAGCGGGCAAATAAAGAGGCCCGAAGGTGGAGAGATAAGGGCTATCGAGCTAAAGTCAGGAGGGCCGACCTTGGTCCTGAGAAGGGGATCTGGTACCGGGTCCATCTCGGGGAGTTTCGTTCTGTTGAGGACGCTACCAGCTCTGCAAAAAAACTGGCCCAAAAACATGACCTGAGGTCTTATGTCGTACCCATACGTGATTAGAAAATGATGATACGGAAAGCCAAGATATCAGATGTAAGGTCTATTCGTGCCTTGCTTGCTCACTTTGCAGACCAGGGCTTGCTGTTGCCGCGTTCTCTCAGCGAGATATATGATCATCTCCGGGATTATACCGTAATGCAGACATCTGATGATAATATCGTGGGTGTCGCTGCGCTTAATATATGTTGGGAAGACCTGGCTGAGGTGAAATCTCTGGCGGTAAGCGAAGACTACCAGGCCCGGGGTCTGGGAAGACAGCTTGTGGAGCAGTGCCTTTCAGAGGCCGTTGTCCTTGGAGTTTACCGGGTCTTTACCCTCACGTACCAGCCGAAATTTTTTGAGAAATTGGGGTTCAAATTAGTGGACAAGAGTTCACTTCCCCACAAAATCTGGGCAGACTGTTTGAAGTGTCCAAAATTCCCGGATTGTGACGAAATAGCACTGCTGGTGGAGCTTTGATTATATGATTGGAAATATAGTAGCAAAGGTGTTTGGCACCAAACACGACAGGGAGGTCAAGAAGCTACAGCCCCTTGTAGATCGTATAAATTCTCTTGAATCAGAAACAAAGGCCTTGTCTGACGAAGAACTCAAGGCAAAGACCCCTGAATTCAAGAAGCGGTTTGAACAGGGAGAGTCTCTGGATGAATTGCTCCCGGAGGCCTTTGCGGTCACACGGGAGGCAGCTCGCAGGGCATTGGGGCTCAGGCCCTTTGACGTGCAGCTTATGGGCGGGATTGTGCTGCATCAGGGCAAAATCGCCGAGATGAAGACCGGTGAAGGAAAGACTTTAGTGGCCACAATGCCGGTTTATCTGAATGCGCTTACCGGTCGCGGGGTCCATGTGGTTACTGTTAATGACTATCTGGCAACCCGTGATTCGGAGTGGATGGGCCAGGTATATCGCCTTCTTGGTCTGGATGTTGGGGTAATAGTCCATGGCCTTGATGATACAGAGCGCAAAGCAGCCTATGGGGCCGATGTGACCTACGGCACCAATAACGAGTTCGGATTCGACTACCTTAGAGACAACATGAAGTACTCCCTTGAGGACATGGTCCAGCGGGAATTTCACTATGCCATAGTAGACGAAGTGGACAGCATCCTCATTGATGAGGCCCGGACCCCACTCATCATATCCGGCCCATCCGAAGATTCTACGGATCTTTACTACAGGGTCAATCAAATCAGCCCGCACCTGAAGAGGGAAACTGATTTTACAGTGGATGAAAAGGCCAGGGCTGTCAGTCTCACTGAAGAGGGTGTGGAAAAGTGCGAAAAGCTCCTGGGAGTGAAAAACCTCTATGATCCTGCCCAGGCCGAACTCCTTCACCACGTGCAACAGGCCCTTAAGGC
This sequence comes from Deltaproteobacteria bacterium, assembly GCA_030605675.1. Taxonomy (GTDB): domain Bacteria; phylum Desulfobacterota; class Dissulfuribacteria; order Dissulfuribacterales; family UBA3076; genus UBA3076. Next base: position 2,374 of record JAUWHV010000038.1, read on the forward strand.
CCATGTCCTGTTCAAGAGGGATATAGATTATCTGGTCAAAGACGGACAGGTGGTGATAGTTGACGAGTTCACAGGCCGCATTATGCCGGGAAGACGTTACAGTGATGGGCTGCACCAGGCCCTTGAGGCCAAAGAAGGCGTAAAGATAGAGAGTGAAAACCAGACCCTGGCCTCCATAACCTTCCAGAACTTTTTCCGCATGTATGAAAAGCTCGCCGGCATGACGGGTACTGCCGAGACAGAGGCAGCGGAGTTTCAGAAGATTTACAATCTGGATGTGGTTGTAGTCCCCACCCACATGGATATGATTCGCGAGGACTATCCGGATGTGGTCTTCAGAACAGAAAGTGAAAAATTCGAAGCTGCAATCAAGGAAATTAAATCCCTTCATGATCAGGGCCGGCCTGTCCTGGTGGGTAGCTCCAGCGTGGATAATTCAGAGCGGCTTTCAAAGATGTTGAAGCGCCAGGGAATTAAACATGAAGTCCTGAACGCAAAGCATCACGAGAGGGAGGCGGAAATCATAACCCATGCCGGGGAGGGAGGCAGGATTACCATTGCCACCAATATGGCAGGCCGGGGGACGGACATAGTCCTGGGCGAGGGAGTGGCCGATAAGGGTGGGCTGCACATCCTCAGTATCGAGCGCCACGAGTCAAGGCGAATAGATAATCAGCTCAGGGGTAGGTCCGGCCGCCAGGGCGACCTCGGTTCTTCCAGGTTTTACCTGTCCCTGGAAGATGATCTCCTGCGCATTTTCGGATCAGACCGCATCTCCGGGATAATGGATAAGTTCGGTATGAATGAAGGAGAGCCCATTGAACACTCCATGCTGAGTAAGGCCATAGAGAATGCCCAGCGAAAAGTTGAGGCCCACAACTTTGAGATCAGAAAGCACCTACTTGATTACGATGACGTAATGAACAAGCAGAGAGAGGTGATTTACAGCCAGCGGAGGCAGATACTTGCCGGCGAAGATATGCGGGAGGAGCTCTATGGTTTTATTGATGATATAGCAGCAGATCTTGTGGATACCTATACGGATGAAAAAGGGCTTTCGGAGGAATGGGACTGGAAGGCCCTGGAGGAACGTCTGCTCGGCAAGTTTTCTGTTCGTCTGGATATTTCTCAGGAAGAAAGAGTGGATCTTGATCAGGCGGCACTGGAAGAAAAAATAGCCACGGCCGCAAGACATGCCTATGAGAACCAGTTGGCCCTGTTCGGCGATGAAGAAATGGCCCGGGTGGAGAGGTTTATAGTTCTCCAGACCTTGGACAACTTGTGGAAGGATCATCTCCTCAATATGGACCATTTAAGAGAGGGTATAGGGCTGAGGGGCTACGGGCAGAAGGATCCGCTTCAGGAATACAGGCGTGAGGGTTATGACATGTTTATGGCCATGATCCAGCGCTTCAGAGAAGAGGCTATAAGCCTCCTGCTCCGGATTCGTCCCATGCGGGAAAGAGAAACTGAAGAGATGGAGGCAAGTCGCAGAAAGCAACAGCAGAGCATGAGCTATGGCCGTGGAGATGGCGATGACAAGCCAAAGACTGTTAAGCGCAAGGGGCAGAAAGTAGGTCGTAATGACCCATGTCCCTGTGGCAGCGGGAAAAAATATAAGAAATGTTGCGGAAGGAAATGACTCTATTGGTCCCTGGTTTTGTGGGTTCAGCCGTTTCAGCCAATATCAAGTATCCGGGACGCCTTGACTTGGGTCTGATAGCCTCTAATGAGCCTGCGGTGTTGGCAGCCGTATTTACCAGAAACGAGGTAAAGGCCGCCCCGGTACTTGCAGGGCTTGATCGTCTCAGCAAAGGTGAGCCTTATGCCAGGGCTGTTGTGGTAAATAGCGGTAATGCAAATGCCTGCACAGGTCATGATGGGGTGGTCCATGTCCACGAGATCTGCTCTCTCGTGGCCAAGGAAATGGGCATAACCCCTGAGGATGTGATGGTCTCTTCAACAGGTGTGATAGGCCAACCTCTCCCCATGGGACGGATAACAGATGCCGTGCCGGCACTTGTGAGGGGCCTTTCTGAAAATGGGCTGGAAGCTGTGGCGGACGCCATTCTCACTACGGACACGGTTCGGAAGACAGCCACCAGGCACATTGATGTTGGTGGTGTGGAGGTGACTGTTGCCGGCATGGCAAAGGGCGCTGGTATGATAGGGCCGAACATTGGTCCACCCCAGGCCACTATGCTCTCCTTTATCCTGTCAGACGCAAGGGTGGACCCGGTCTGGTGGCAGGGCGCACTTGAAAGGACCGTATCAGACACGTTTAACCGGATTACCATAGATGGGGATACCAGTACGAATGACACTGTTATGGCCCTGGCTAACGGTCTTGCCGGAAATATGGAGATTGACGAGGTTTCATACGGAAAGCCCCTTGAAGCTGTACTCAAAGATTTACTTCAAGACCTGGCCCGGCAGATTGTCATGGACGGCGAAGGTGTGACCAAGTGTGTTACCGTGGTCGCAAAAGGAGCAAGGACCGGAGAAGAGGCAGATAGAATAGCCCGGACTGTTGCTGAATCCCCACTCGTGAAGACGGCTTTTTTCGGGGAAGACCCTAACTGGGGTCGTATTCTTGCTGCAGCAGGCCGTGCGGGTTTCCCTCTGGATCAGGGGCTGATCAGTTTGTCCTTTGATGACATCGAAATTGTAAGAATGGGTATGGGTGTTGGCAACGAGGCTGAGGCCCTGGCCAAAAAAGTCATGGCTGCCGGAGAGTTCACGGTTGTTTTGGACTTGGGTCTTGGGCAAGAAGAGGCCTGTATTCTGACCAGCGACTTTTCAACAGATTATGTGCGAATCAATGCGGATTACCGCACCTGATAATTAGCCACCCGCTCGCTACGCTCGCTCGACACACACAGACCTACACGGACAAAAACAGACGTTTTCCCCGCCGACATGCGGGCAAAAATTGGCTGTCATGCCATTTGCACTTTCTAATTTCACCGTTCCGTGAACGGTCACCACTATCCTTTGCTTCAACATGTTTAGGTCAGTTTATAGTTGTATTTTCTGCCGTCCTTGAGTTCCATTATATGACTATCGGGATTTTCTATATGATGGATGAAGATTATTTTTTAAATTAAAAAAACAACTATCTAATTTGACATGATCAAGATAATATGGGATGTAAAAAAATAACCGTTCAAGGGTTCAGGTGTTCAGGGTTCATGGGTTCACCGAAAATCTGAACCGTTGATTCGTGAATTCTGAATGGAGAAGGCAT
>JAUWHV010000167.1 GCA_030605675.1 Deltaproteobacteria bacterium
CCAATAGCCTTAAGGCCGTAATCGCCAAAGGACAGGCTGTTTCCGCGTTGTGCCATGCCTTTTATGCGGCCTTTTTGTTGTTTGCGATATTTAACTTTCTTTGGGCTAAGCATTTATTCCTCTGATGCCTTCTACATTCAGAACTCACAAATCAACGGTTCGGATTTTCAGTAAACCCTGAACCTCTGAACCTTTGAACCCGTGAACGGTTACCTATATTTCCATTGCCGCAACTTCAGACTCTTTGTCAGGCAGAACTTCTCCCTTGAACACCCATACCTTGATACCAATTACCCCATAAGTGGTCATTGCCTCAGCCACGCCGTAATCAATATCGGCCCGAAGGGTGTGTAGCGGGACTCTGCCATCCAGATACCACTCAGTGCGGCACATTTCAGCGCCACCCAAACGGCCGGCACTCGCAATTCTTATACCTTGCGCGCCAAACTTACGTGCTATACTGATAGCCCTCTTCATAGCTCTCCGGAAGGAAATGCGCCGTACAAGCTGACCCGCAATGTTTTCAGCTACCAGTTGTGCATCTATTTCCGGTCTTCGGACCTCTGTGATGTCGACCATTACCCGCCGTTTGATTATTTTTTCCAAAGACCGCTTCAGGCTCTCAATTTCCACACCTTTTTTACCGATAATTATTCCAGGACGCGCGGTGAATATGCGGATGCGTAATCTCTGTGCAGCTCTTTCTATCTCAATTTTGGATATTCCCGCATGATAGACCCTATTCTTAATGAATTTTCTGATCTTGTAGTCCTCAAGGATCAGGGCGGAATACTCCTTCTCCGAAAACCAACGAGAGTCCCATGTACGCGTTATTTGTAGCCTGAGGCCGATTGGGTTTACTTTCTGACCCAAGGTATCCTCCTAATTTTCCCATTCATATTAATTTATCCTTCGTCCAATACTATCGTTATGTGGGAAAAACGATGTTGTATTCTATAGGCCCTGCCCATTGCCCTGGGATGAAATCTCTTCAGTTGAGGGCCTTGATCCACCATAATTTTTTTAATGTACAGAATATCCACATCGATATTTGGATTTTGATCCGCATTGGCCAAAGCCGATTCAAGCACTTTTTTAATCATCCTTGCGCCCTTTTTGGACATGTAATTGAGAATCTGCAAGGCCTCTCCCACAGACTTGCCACGAACCACATCGGCAACCAGTCGAGTCTTTTGCGGAGAAATTCTTAAGTATTTGGCAACTGCCCTGGCTTCCATTAGTGCAATGCCCTCTCTTATTTCTTCCGAATCCTGGATTTTTTATCAGCAACGTGACCATAATATGTACGGGTTGGCGAAAACTCACCAAGCTTGTGCCCGACCATATTTTCCGTAATAAATACAGGAATAAATTTCCTGCCATTGTGCACTGCAAAGGTGAGCCCCACCATGTCAGGCACAACCATGGATCGTCTAGACCAGGTCTTGATGACACGCCTGTCTTTAGTCTCGATAGCCTTAATCACTTTTTTCATCAGGTGATCATCAACAAAAGGACCTTTCTTTACCGACCTTGGCACCTATTTTCTCCTATTTTCTATAAATAAATTAAAGACCAATTGAGGGATTGAGGAATTGAGGAATTGAAGGTATTTTATTCATTCTAATCCCTCAATCCCTAAATTCGTAATCCCTAAATTTTCCTAAAATCACTTCTTTTTATGCCTGTTTCGTACTATGAAGGCATCGCTGGGCTTGTTCTTTTTTCTTGTGCGATATCCCTTTGCCGGCATTCCCCATGGACTGCAAGGATGTCTGCCGCCGGAAGACTTCCCTTCGCCACCACCCATGGGATGGTCAACGGGATTCATGGCTACTCCACGCACCCTCGGACGTCTCCCAAGCCACCGGCTCCTGCCGGCCTTACCCAGTTTAACATTTTCATGATCGAGATTTCCTACCTGACCAACAGTAGCCCTGCAGGTATTAAGAAACATTCTTACTTCTCCACTTGGAAGGCGCAATTGTACGTATTTGCCTTCCTTGGCCATTACCTGAGCTGAACCACCGGCACTCCTTACTATCTGTCCTCCCTTACCTGGGCGCAACTCAACGTTATGGACCTGAGTACCCAAGGGAATATTCTTTAAAGGCATGCAATTCCCAGGGTGTACGTCCGCTACGTCGTCAGAAATAACGAACTCGCCGACCTTGAGTCCCAAAGGGGCCAGAATATATCTCTTTTCCCCGTCAAGATAATTCAGGAGAGCGATCCGGGAAGACCTGTTGGGATCATACTCGATAGCAGCCACTTTTGCAGGCACACCGAGTTTATGTCTCCGAAAATCTATGGTCCTGTATTTACGTTTGTGCCCACCGCCTATATGCCTGGCAGTAATTCTCCCGTAGACGTTTCTCCCGCCACTGCGCTTGAGGGGCTCAAGCAATGATTTCTCCGGGGCCTTATCACTGATTTCACGGTCTACCAATACAGTCATGCCGCGTCTGGCCGGAGATGTTGGCTTGTATTTTTTAATTGGCATTATACACCCTCAAAAAACTCGATACTTTCCCCGGGATATAGCCTTACAATGGCCTTTTTAATGCCGGAACGCTTACCTGTAAACCGACCGACTCTTTTGGGCTTCCCTTTGACCTTGATAGTCTGAACAGACAGCACTTTTACTTTAAAGATCTTTTCCACCGCGGTTTTTATTTCAATTTTATTTGCCTTTTGATCCACCTTGAAGACTAACTGATTTGCCATCTCTTTCTGTAAAGTGGCCTTCTCGGTAATCAGCGGAGCCTTTATCACCGAATACAGTTCCTTCATGGCTTCAATCTCTCCTCGATCACTCCAACGGCAGGTTCCTTGATTATCACATATTCGTATTTCAATAAATCATACACATTAATGCCTTTCAAAGGCAGAATCTTGACATTAGAAATGTTCCGTGAGGACAGTTCCAGAATCTGATCCGGGGTATCGGTCACTATTACGGCCTTTTTAATATTAAAACGATCAAGCAGGCCTTTCATGTCCTTGGTTTTTATTTGCTCCAGGCCAAAATCCCTCAGAACCAAAAGACGATCGCCCTCGATCTTTGTGCTCAACGCCATTCTCAGCGCAAGACGGCGGACCTTTTTAGGCAAGCTGTAGCTGTAATCCCTTGGCTTTGGACCAAATACCGAACCGCCTCGTTTCCACAAAGGCGACTTATTGCTGCCTGCACGAGCCCGGCCGGTCCCTTTTTGACGGAAGGGTTTCTTGCCACTTCCACTGACTTCACTTCGCGTTTTGACGCAAGCAGTGCCTGCCCGTTTTCCGGCCAACTGCCACTTGACCACTTCGTGAAGTACGCCTTCCTTGGGTATCACTCCAAAAACGGTATCGCTTACCGTAAGCTCACCGACTTTTTCTTTCTGTGCGTTATAAACTGCCAGGATTGTCATGGATTGGCCGGTCTCCTCTATTTTAATCCCACATATACAAGTTGATTGATGGGACCCGGCACTCCTCCCTTAACCAGCAACAGGTTTTCATCAGGTCGCACGTCAATAACCATCGAATTCTTTACGGTAACACGATTGCCTCCCATGCGGCCAGGCATCTTTTTGCCCTTAATGACCCTGGATGGAGTAGCACTTTGTCCTACAGAGCCTACGCCTCTATGATGTTTGGATCCATGACCCATAGGACCTTTAGAAAATCCGTAACGTTTTATCGTGCCGGAAAAACCGCGACCCTTGCTCACTCCTGCTATATCCACTAGCTTACTGATCTCCAGATCCTTCAATGTAAGGACCTGGCCCACATCAAAGGCATCGGGATCCTCTACTGATATCTCCCTAATATACCTAAAGCCATGGGACAGCCCTGCTTTTTTCACATGGCCCTGTTCCGGAAGCTTCAGCCTGCTTAAAGGTTTTGGAGAAAACCCGAACTGCAAAGCATTATAGCCCTCTCTCTTCACTGTCTTCTTTTGAAGCACAGTACAGGGACCAACCTCCAGCACCGTAACCGGGATGACCTGACCGTCCTCGGAAAAGACCTGGGTCATTCCCACCTTGCGGCCCATCATGCCTGTTAAATTCGACATTGCTTATTTTTGTCCCCGTCTTTTTTCCTATAGCTTAATTTCAACATCCACCCCAGCAGACAACTCTAACTTCATCAAGGCATCTATTGTCTGTTGCGTGGGCTCCAGGATATCTACAAGTCTCCTGTGGGTACGGACCTCAAACTGCTCCCTTGACTTCTTGTCTACATGAGGAGAACGCAAGACAGTAAAACGTCTAATCGAAGTAGGCAACGGGATTGGCCCGCCAAGACGGGCTCCGGTCCGTTTTACCGTATCTACTATTTCGCCCACAGACTGATCAAGCTGCTTGTGATCGTATGCCTTGAGACGAATCCTTATCCTCTGGGTTGGGATCATCATCCCTCATTCCTTAATTCCACTCTAATTGGTGAATATAGCATAGCTACTCCGTGATTTTGGTTACCACGCCGGCCCCGACTGTCCGGCCACCTTCGCGGATCGCAAACCGAACTCCCTCTTCCATGGCTATGGGCTGAATCATCGAAACCTCAAAAGTTACATTGTCACCAGGCATCACCATCTCTACACCCTCAGGCAACGTCACTATTCCTGTAACATCCGTGGTCCGAAAATAAAACTGCGGACGATATCCAGCAAAAAACGGGGTG
>JAUWHV010000025.1 GCA_030605675.1 Deltaproteobacteria bacterium
GGGTAACCACGCGTGAGTTTGATGAGTTCAAACAAGGCCCCATCCTGGACCTCTGCGCGGGAACCATGCCCCTTTCGGCTGAAATTGTGAGGCAGATGGCGCGCCCGGTGGTGGCAGTGGATTTCTGTTATGAGATGCTCCAGCATGGAGCGCTTCAATGGAAAAATGGCAAGAAGACGAAATATATAGTCCCCATATGCGGTGACGGAGAGTACTTGCCACTCCATGACTTGAAATTCCAGGGGATAACAATAGCCTTTGGAGTCAGGAATCTCAGCCGGCCGGAACAGGGCCTCAGAGAGATGCTAAGGGTGCTTAAAACAGGAGGGAAGCTTGCGATTCTCGAATTCTCGCGCCCGAAGAACCGCCTTTTTTCTCCGATATACAAGCTCTATCTACACAAGCTCCTCCCCTTTATGGCCGGCATCATCTCAGGCGACAAAGAGGCCTATCGCTATCTGGCAGATTCCATTCAGGGCTTCTATGAACCTGAGATCCTGGCCGCAATGATGAGAGATGTGGGATTTCGAGAGGTTAAGCACAGACCTCTGACAATGGGTATTGTTACACTATATACAGGGCGAAAATAGCTTTAATAGTGAAATTTGAAATTTGAAATTTGAAATTGGGGAAAATACAAAGATAAAGATTTAGATGCGTTACCTAATTTCTAATTTCTAATTTCTAATTTCCAGTTTCAGCATCCGTATTTTTTTGAAAAAAGTGTAAACTGGTGAATGACTGATGCCAATTATAGTCCATATATTCACTGATGGTGCCTGCTCCGGAAACCCTGGGCCCGGTGGGTGGGGGGCGATTTTGCAGTATAACAAACACAAAAAGTGCATCAAGGGCTGGTCAAAAAATACCACAAACAACCGGATGGAACTCTTGGCAGCAATACGGGCCCTTGAGGCCCTTAAAAGGGCCTGTGATGTGATTATCACCACCGACTCCAAATACGTAAAACAGGGTATAACCGAATGGATAACTGCATGGAAGCGCAGAGAGTGGCAGACTACCGCCAAAAAGCCTGTTAAAAACAAGGATCTATGGCAGGCACTTGACTCTTTATGCCAATTTCACAGGGTACGTTGGGAATGGACCAGGGGTCATGCCGGACACGAGGAAAACGAACTGGCTGATCAACTGGCCAGAGAAGCCATTTCCGAAGGCCAGGCAGGAGGTCTGGAAGAGGACAAAACAGGCAGGATAAAGTAACCGGTGTAATCTGCTTGCCCTGTGAAATGCGTAGCCTATTTCTCTGGGGCGAAATCTGTGGATTAAGCTTGCCTTTTTCAACTACGAGCAACACAGCCATCGGTACTTGGCAAAAACCACAAAGGATAGGGATGATGGTAAAATACTTTCCGTCAAGCAGATTTTGTAAAAGGCTCCATAGAATAACAGGAGAGTAACATCATGGAAGTTAAAATCGGATCATCTGTACTGGAGTTGATACAGGGGGATATCACACAGCAGGATACCGAGGCCATAGTAAATGCAGCCAATCGCACCCTTCTTGGAGGAGGTGGTGTGGATGGTGCAATTCACTGGGCAGCAGGCCCGGAGTTGCTTGCCGAGTGCCGGACCCTTGGAGGCTGCGAGACAGGAGATGCGGTGATTACCCGAGGCTATAAGCTCAAGGCCCAGTATGTGATCCATACGGTGGGACCTGTATATAAGGGACCGAATCCGAGCACAGAGCGCCTGCTTGAAAGCGCATATCGAAAAAGCCTGGAAGTCGCCCTGGCAAAGGGGATCCGTTCAATGGCCTTTCCCGCTATCAGCACAGGGGCCTATGGATATCCCCCGGGAGAGGCAGCTTCTGTGGCCCTTCGTACTGTTATTGGTTTTCTGCAGGCCCATCCTGAAATCAAGCTGGTTCGCTTTGTGCTGTTTAATCAGAGGGCCCTTGAAGCATTTGAAGAATCCCTTGGAAGGCTTAATCCGGCAGGATCATAAAACCGGGGATTCATATGCAGGCCAGACTTCTTATTATAAACTGCCCGGGGGCGAATTTTTTACATATTCCCATGGGGACCTTTGGGCTGTGTGATTTTCTGAACCAGAGAAAAATCCCGGCAAAAATACTCAACCTGGCCCTTTACGACAAGACAGATACGACCTCGCTCATCGACCATCATATTGAGCAATTTCGTCCCACGCATGTCGGTCTGATCTTGCACTGGCAGGAAACCGCAGAAGAAGGAATCAGGGTAGCTCAGCACATCAAATCAAGGACTGACCCGGTCAAGATCATCTGCGGCGGTTTCACAGCCGGATATTTTGGAGAGGCGTTGCTCAGAAGATGGCCGTCTGTTGATTATGTTATAAAGGGCGATCCGGAAAGACCAATGGAACTTCTCCTGAAGGGTGCTGAGGAGCAGGAGATACCCAATCTGATCTATAGAGACGGGACTGATATACGAGTCAATGAGGTCGCCTACTTCATAGATGAAGAAACCCTTTCCGGCATTTCCTTTTCCAAATTGAACTGCCTTTTTGACCACGATGTATACATAAAGGCCGTGGAAGAAATACTAGGATTCCCCGTTTTTATTGGGAGAGGTTGTGTCTTTAGCTGCGACTATTGTGGCGGAAGCCGTGAGTCCTTCAAACTCCACAGCGCACGGTCAAAACCGGTCTCAAGATCCATTGCGGCAATCATCACGGACCTTAAACGCCTGAAAGAATTCGCGAAAAAAATATACATCTGCTATGAGATCGACCAGGGTTACATAAAGGCCCTGTTCGATGCCATGAAAGAAGAAATAACGCTGATCAAGACATTCCGGTTAAACTACGGGGCCTGGCAATTGCTCGACAGGCAGTTCCTGGAATTATACAGAGACATCTTCATCATCGACAATCAAGACAAACCGCTCTTTGAGATATCCCCTGAGGTCTTCGATGACAGGAGCCGCGAAAAAATTAAACATCATAAGACCTATTCAATTGAGAAACTAAAAGAAAATTTGGGTCTTATCAATGACTGCCTGGACACCGGCATAAAGGTAAACATCTTTTTCAGCCGATACCACGACACTGCCCAGACATACGCCGCAATAAGGGATGAAATTTTTAGTATTTTCCGGCTAAAACATGATTTGTTTGTCAAAAAATATATAAACGCAAAGATATACTACGACCACTTATCCACAGATGTCGGAAGCCGTTACTGGGAAAGATATGTTGAGAAGCCGCATGACCCGGATACGCTCATCTCCTGGAAAAGAAGGCTCAGGGACCGGGAACAATACAGCTTTCCATCGGACAACCTATGTGTATTTATTCCGAAAGCCATATCGGAACAGGAGATATTCAGGTGTGAGTTATTGATATTCATGCTTAAGGCCTTGGAAAAGCAATCCAACGAACTCTTTCACATCCTGTTCGCGTGTCTTGATGAACTGGTTATCAGGGTGGTTGAAGAGGTGATCACAGACCAATACTCAAACAGGGCCGAAAATGTCTTTAAGTCCCTGGATCACTGTGAGCTGCTCCTTAATCTGAAAAAAACAATTATACAGCACCAGTCTATGCTCTCCAAAATTCCATTTATTGAGGACTTGACCAGACTCCAGGTCAAAAAGGCACAGCATCAGTCTGGGCCCAGGCAGTCAGAGAGCTGTAATGGAAGCAAGCGCCCCGGGCTGAATCATGCCCTTATCTCCATCAACGATCATGATTACCTTGATCTGCCGGGCTTCTTGGAACGTCTGCAAAAAGAAGGACCAAAGAACCTGATGCATGAAAAAACCGTGTCTGTCTTCCTTGCGGATGAAATCATGAGTATATCTTATGAGACATATCGCGTGACGATTAAGGCGTTTGAAAGGGACTTGTCTTTAGACCAATACTATAAGCTGATGCGCAGAAAGGGAATCTTTGACGATTCATATCACAAGAAATTTCTGGCAAAAATGTTTCAAAGCGGAGTGCTGTATTGAATTCCAATAATCTTTTTTCATGATGCGCAATCCACTCACCCAAGAATATCAACGTGGTAATAACGATGTCCCGTCTTTATCCGGTAAGTCTCAAAGTCGTTTCGGTCAATCGTGAAAACGCACTTTGTCCTCAGTTTTTCGGCTGCGACTATGAGCGAGGCATCGGCAAGGTCCATGGGGTGGTCAGCGTATTTCTCCATCAACTTAAAAGCACGGGTAACTGCCGAGTCATCCATAAAGAAGATAGAAAGCCCTCCTCTCAAGACAAAAACCCGCAGGTTGCCTGAGCCCGGACTGCCGGGGTTAAGCATGTGGAAGGCTTCAGTCAGAACGGGTACAGTGGTACACAGAGATTCCCGGATACGTGTCCCGTGTCCGGGTTCGAATCACGACACACGTGATATTTTTGTTATTTTTGCACATAGCCGATAATGAAAAAAGGCTGGTGTCTTGCTCAATCGTGTAATCCGGATGTACCTGAAGTGCCCCAAAAGACCATATTGGATGGCTTAATGAAGACTGGTGGTGTAGGAATAAAGTTTCAATGGATCATATTGATTTTCTGCATTTTTATAATCGCTATACAGGTTCCTGCATTATTTTCTGTCTTTAAAAAAGAAAAAAATGTCGAATACGTGCCTTACACATCAGATTTCAAGACCAACCAATGCATCGATAACCTCTGGTACATATCCAAGTTTCTCCAACAGGGAGAATTGCCCGACAAGGATATGGTTTGCCCGATGACTGGAGAGTCCTATTTAGTGACCACTACTGAAGATGATGTTGTGGTGTGCTGTCCTAATCCCGAAAAGCATGGCTTCAAGAAAATTTGCATAAGTAAAAAAAATCCTATGCCCGAAGTTGTTAAATGAAAATGTTTAGAAATAATCATTCCCGGGGCTTTACCCTGCTTGAGTTGATGGTGTCTGTTGCTATCATGGGTGCTTTGGCATCTGTAGCTATTCCCAGATATGCATCTTTTAAAGAAAGTGCCCGCGCGGTCAGTTGCATGGCTAGTGGGCATTTCCCTTGTTCGCCCCTTGCCCTGGCAGGTCCGACGTGTGTAAAAACATTTGGGGGAACAAATTACGTAAAAATTCCTGGTAGTGGGTTAGATTTGTCTAATGAGGGCACACTGGAGGCATGGATCTATATCTATTCTTTTACTCCGTATGCCGGAATTATACATAAAGGGAATAGAAGAGATTGGAAAGATGAGGCGTATACTATGCAATTCTACCATAAGCAGAGAATATTAATTGCTATTTTCGGTGAGAGTGGTTATGTAGGCTTAGATTCAAAAACTGTTTTTGAAGCCCACAAATGCTATCATATCATTGCGACATGGAATGCAGATGGAATGCGTATTTACATCAACGGAAAGCTTGATAATAGTACAAGCAAAACTACTGTAGCAAGAAGTACCCCAGGTGACGTACAAATCGGTGCACAATTAGATGAGAATTATAGCAGCAAGTATAAGAATTTCCCTTTCGATGGAACCATCGGAGCCTCAATATTCGATAGGGCATTAACCCCTGAAGAGATTAAAGACTGTCATTAGGTAGTCATATACCTGTCTCCTTCTGTTAAGGTACGGAGGCCGGAGGAGCCATAAACTCAGGCCCGATGGGATCAATTACCGTCTCATTCAGTATTTCATCAATGGATTCCATGGACGAGTCGTCGAGTTCCCATCCCATAGTGTCTGAAACCGGATCAAGCTGATCCGGTCGCCTCGCTCCCCAAAGGGCAATGTTTACTCCCGGTCTGTCCAGCAGCCACCTTATAGCCAGGTGCATTACGCTTTTCCCAAAGTTTTTTCGGGCATATTCATCCAGCCGGGCAACAGCCTTAAGGTACTGATCATATCGGGGTTGCCTGAATTTAGGATCTATTTTTCGAAGATCATCTCCTTTAAACTTTGTCTCCTTTCGCATTCTGCCTGTAAGAAGACCCCGGCACAGTGGGCCATAGACAAGTGTAGTAATGTTGTTATCAATACAGTACGGGAGAATATCGTTCTCTATTTTCCGTTCGAACAAATTGTAAGGTGGCTGGCTGGTGTGAAGCACAGAAGACTTTTTGAAGGCATCCATCTGTTGCGGGGTATGGTTGCTTACTCCTATGGCCTTGATTTTTCCTTTTCTGTAGAGATCCTGCATGGTTTCGGCAGTTTCCTCAAAGGGCGTTGCAGGGTCCGGCCAGTGGATTTGATAGATATCAATATAGTCAGTCCGCAGCCTGTGAAGAGAGTCCTCGATCTCCCTGAGTATCTGTTGCCTGGAAGAATTCCTGACAACTCTCCCCTTATCATCCCACTCCAGCCCAGCCTTTGTGGCAATTATTACCTGATCCCTTTTTCCGTATTCAGCCAGGGCCCTACCTACGAGCTCTTCTGATTTACCGAATCCATAGACCGGTGCTGTGTCGATAAGATTTATACCCAGATCCAGGGCAGTACGAATGGTGTTTACAGCCTGCTGTTCCTCAGTACCTCCCCACATCCAGCCTCCTATAGCCCATGTCCCAAGGGCAATACGTGAGGTCTCAATCTCAGTCCCGCTGATACGCACAAAATCCATAATTCTTTCCTCCCAACTCAGTTTCCACGAATTTTAGCTCAAAGGTCAAAGCTCAAAGAGCTATCGCAATCAACCCCTTTCAGCTTTCAGCTTCAGGCTTTCAGCTCTTATGCAACGCAGCAGATGGGGTATTTTCAGCGGAATCATTGTCTGCCTTTTTATAAGGCGCCGGTCTCCTTCAACAACTTGTGAACCGCCTCGGCCATCAAACGATAGCCTTCGCTGTTTGGATGCGTGGTGTCTGACTTCAATTCCCGGTCAGACAGGATCTCCTCCAGAATGCCGCCTTCAAAGGGCACTTCCACCTCTTCGGCAATCTGAGTATAAAAATCCGCTGTTTTTAGCATAAATCCCGGGCGAGGAATGCCAATCAAGACTACTGATACACCCCTTTCCCTGGCCATAAGCACCATCTTTTTGATATTAGTAGCAGTTTTTGCAAGTTCATGTCTGCGAAGCAGGTCGTTTCCTCCGTGACAGAGAAGAAGCAGTTCCGGCTCATGTTCATTCAAGACCTCTGACAGCCGCTGGAGCCCCTTGGCACTCAGCTCTCCGGGTATTCCGGCGTTGACTATCCTTTTCCCGCTAAGGTTCTCCAGGATCGCCGGATAGCTTTCCCCTGGTTTGGCCCCGGTTCCGTGGGTAAGGCTGTCGCCGAAAGCAAGGATAACAGCATCCTCTGAGAGCTTGGGCAACTTGGGAGTATCCTTGCCACAGCTATAAAGCAGTGCCAAGGTAATTATCAGGGATAATAATTTCAAAATCGCTGAATGATTCATGACTTGTTTCATGGTAACCGTTCACGGAACG
>JAUWHV010000039.1 GCA_030605675.1 Deltaproteobacteria bacterium
ATGAGCGGCTTTTTTGGGGAAAATAAACCCCTATTGAACCATCAAACTCAAAAGACCTTAAGTGAAATATAGAAATAGACGAGTAGCCATTACAGGCATGGGTATTATTTCCTGTCTGGGCCTGAATAGAGATGAAGTGCAGACCTCCCTCCGGGAAGGAAGAAGCGGTGTACGTTTTCTCCCTGAACGTAAGGCATTAGGATTTCAAAGTGCGCTTAGCGGTGTTGTTGAGGGTTTTGATCCGAAGAGTGTTCTGGACCGGAAGCAGCGTAAGACACTGCCGGAATACGGCCTCTGGGCGTGGTCCGCAGTGTCTCAGGCCCTGGAGCAAGCCGGTCTTTATCCTGATAGCTTGACTGGTGATGAGAAAACAGGAGTGGTGTTCGGCAACGATTCCTCTGCTGTTACAGCAGTTGAGCAGGTGGATATGCTTCGATCCGCCGGGGAGACAAAGGCCATTGGCAGTGGACACATATTCCGGCTGCTCGCCAGTACTGTTACCCTTAACCTGAACACCATTTTGGGAATACGTGGAGTATCCTGGACTGTGAGCGGGGCCTGCGCGAGCGGTATCATGGCTGTGGGCCAGGGGGCGGAAACCATAGCCTTTGGCAGGCAAGATCGCATAATTTGTGGCGGGGTGCAGGAAATCTCCTGGGAATCCATGTGCAGCTTTGATGCCTTGGGGGCCTTTTCGCGCAGGGAAAACGATCCCGGGGCGGCTTCTCGTCCGTTTGATCAAGACCGGGACGGGCTGGTTCCCAGCGGCGGGGCTGCTGCTATCGTTTTGGAGGCATTCGAATCAGCCGAGGCACGAGGTGCTCAGATATTGGGCGAGGTCATGGGTTATGCCAACACATCAGACGGTCACCACATAGCGGTGCCGAGTGGAGAGGGGTTGGAACGGGCAATGCATTGTGCCCTGTTGGATGCCGCCCTTTCCCCTGATGACATTGATCTGGTTTTATCACATGCCACATCAACCCTGGCTGGTGACAGGGCAGAGGCAATTGCCCTGCGCAATATTTTTAATTTGGATGGGGCAAAAAAAGGCCCGATTGTGTCCGCGGTAAAGGGCCTGGCCGGTCACGAATTTTGGATGGCAGGCGCATCACAAGTGGTCTATGGTCTGCTGATGGCATGGGGCGGTTTTGTGGCAGGGAATCCCAACCTTGAAGTGCCGGATCCTGCTGCAGAGGTCCTATATCTCCCCAAAAAGACTGTTTCGTTCAGACCACGCTTTATGCTTTGCAATGCATCCGGTTTTGGTGGAACCAATGCCTGCCTGGTTATAAGGATTGCTTGATGAAGGCTGAAGTCGTTGTCATAGGGAGCGGGATAAGTGGTCTGACAGCCGCAGCCCTGCTTGCCAAAAAAGGCAGACGAGTAATTATACTGGAGCGAAACAAGAGGCCTGGTGGGGCGTTAAAACGCTTTACACGCAGAGGAATTCCCTTTGACATTGGTTTTCACTACTCAGGTGGCATGGGAAAGGGAGAAATACTGCGGGCCCTGTGGGAATATATAGGTGTCTGGCCTCGTCTTGTCGTACTCCCCTTTCCCCCGGAAGGTAATGAGAATTTGAGAATAACGGATTCAGGCAGAGTCATCCGGGCCTTTTTCTCCTATGACCGCCTGGAAGACGAACTGCAACGGGTCTTTCCAGGCGAAAAACAAGGAATCTCCACCTATCTCAATAGAATCAGGGAAATTGCCAATACTATCCCATTCTTTAATCCGGATCTCCCCCTTACTCCATATTTGCATGACCTGTTCTCTCCAAAAAGCATAAGCCTGGCTCAATTCCTGACATCCCTGATTCAGGACACGGATCTTCATGCCGTTTTGTCATCACCGGTGTTCCTCTATGGAGTGCCGCCCAGGGAGGTTAATCTTACTATCCATGCCTCAGTTGCCCATCCGCTATATTCCGGGGTCTATGCCATAGATGGCGGCGGACAGGCCATAGTGGATGCCTTTTTGGCAACCCTGGCAGAAGCAGGCGTTGATATTCTTACCGGGCAGGAGGTTGAATCGGTCCTGGTAAAGGAAAATCAGGTGGCAGGAGTCAAGACTTCCGAGGGAGAGATATGCGCCTCTCATGTGATCTACACAGGTCATCCCACCAGCCTTTTAGACCTGGTCCCGGATGGAATATTCCGGAAGGCCTTCTATAATCGTATGCGGAATCTGATAAATACCGACTCTATGTTTATAGTATTCGGGGCCATAGATGATCCTGATACATTGGGAGACCTGACATGGGCCAATTATTACAACATCGGTACCGGTCTGGACATAATGAATTTGGACTTGAGGCATCCGGAAAAATGGATCATGATTAACGCCCCTGGACGCAGGGATTCGAATTCCACAGGTGCATCACGGGGAGTCCTGTTGATACGGATGTCAGTCTGGGATGAAGTCGCCCGTTTTGATCAGGGTGTGCAAGGAAAACGCAGTGCAGCATATAGAAAGTGGAAGGCGGAATCTGCCGATAAGATGATAGAGCAGGCAGGCAGGCTCTGGGGTAATGCCTTCAGCCGTATAGAACCCCTGGCAATAGGGACTCCTCTTACATTCAGAGACAGACTGGGTTCACCCATGGGAGCAACATATGGAGTCCGGCACAGCATGAACCAATTCAGTCCCGGGGTCAGGACCCGTTTGCCGGGTTTATGGCTTAGCGGACAGGGTACGTTAATGGCCGGAATAATGGGGGCCTCGCTTGCCGGCATGGTAACCGCAGGTGAAATTGAAAGTCTGGAACCCCTGTGGGACGAGGTGAGACAATGTCGCTGAAGCGGGTAGTTATCACCGGGCGTGGGGCCGTATCGCCATTTGGGTTAGGGACGGATGATCTATTGGATGGGGTGTGGAATGGGCGATCCGGTATACAACTAATGCCGGATTGGCAGAGTATTCAAGGACTTCAATGCCACATGGCAGGGCCGGTTCCGCCTTTTGATGCCAAGCCCTTATTGCCCCGTACTATTCGACGAACTATGGGGCCAATGGCCATTTATGCCACCCTGGCCGCCAAAGAGGCAGTCTCGGATTCCGGGCTTGAGCCGGACTTTCTAACATCAGGAATGGTAGGGGCGGCAATCGGGTCCACCACCGGGAGTCCCACGATATACGAGGCATTGTACAGGCAGTTTTTGCCTGAAGAGAGTGTTGAACAGGTCCGCTCCGGGATGTTTTTTAAGATTATGGGGCATTGCTGTGCAGCCAATGTCTGCCTTGCCCTCGGAATTACCGGCGAACAGTGGGCGCCCACAAGTGCGTGCACCTCATCAGCACAGGCCCTGGGCCTTGGTTATATGTTGATTCGCTCCGGCCGGCAAGAAGCGATGCTGTGTGGCGGAGCTGACGAGGTCCATCCAACGGTCACAATGGTGTTCGACGTGATAAAAGCGGCCTCACGATGTCATGATCTCCCTTTGACCACTCCCAGGCCATTTGACCTGAACAGGGACGGAGTCGTTTGTGGTGAGGGTGGTGGTGTCCTGGTCCTGGAAAGCCTGGACTCTGCTTTGAGGCGTAATGCAAAAATCTATTGTGAGATCCTGGGGTTTGGCCATGTAAATGACAGCAGGAGCATTGCCAATCCGCAGGAGGACTCTATGGCCAGGACAATGCATAATGCCTTGGCCGAGGCCGGGTTGAATGGAGATGACATTGATTATGTAAATGCACATGCCACTGGGACCGTGCTTGGAGATATAGCAGAGGCCGTTGCAATCTATAGCATATTTGGTAAAGATGTGCCGGTCAGCTCATACAAAGGGCATCTGGGACATACCCTTGGTGCTGCCGGGGCACTTGAGACAATAGTGCTCCTTGAGATGTTGGACCGGCAGGAGGTTGTGCCGACCCTTAATCTGGAAAGGCCTGATCCGGATTGTTCAGGTATCAATCTGGTGCAGTCTGTGGACAAGCTCCCAATAAACATAGTACTAAAGAACAACTTCGCACTGGGTGGTGTTAACGCCGCTATGGTGCTGCGGAGGTGGACAGCATGATATCAGAAGAACAGGTCCGCCGGCGGGTAACGCAGATTATGGCAGAAGAGTTCGAACTCGAACCCGAATTGCTTCAGCCGGACGCCACTCTGTATGAGGATCTGGGGCTGGACAGCCTGGATGCGGTAGACATGGTAGTGGCCCTGGAAAAGGCATTTGGAATGAAGATGACAGATGAAGAGGCAGTTCGGGCTGTACGGACTCTGGGCGATCTTTTTGAGGTTGTTGGTCGTCTTAGTAATCAGCAAGCTGCCAAGGAGTAGTGAGTGGGCCTTAAAAAGCTGTTGCTCAACCTGTATATCTGGCCTGTCTTTGCTGTTTTTACTGTTTTCTGTCTCTGTTTTATACTCCCCTTGCTTTTGATATACAGCATAATTGCAGACCAGCCAATGGACAGAGTAATCAGGAAGAACATTTGTCTTTATGGCTGGGCATTAGTGCGTGTTGTCCCCTTTATGGCCCCGGTGACCGTAGAGGACTTTTCCAATGGGATTAAACCCCCGGTCATATTTGTGCCCAATCATAATTCCTCAATAGACCCTTACCTTTTTGGCATGCTGCCGTTTGAAAACGCCTTTGTGACATCGTGGCCCTTTCGAATTCCGGTCTACAAGTGGTTAATGCGACTGGCGCGTTATATCAATTCAGATGACGGCTGGGATGTAGTCCAAAGCAGGGGAGAGGAACTGCTGGCATCAGGATGTTCTCTCATAATCTGGCCTGAGGGACACCGCTCCAGAGACGGCAGGCTTACGCGCTTTAAAAATGGGGCTTTCCGGTTGGCTTGTAATACAGGAGCATCCATAGTGCCGGTATGTATCCTGGGGACTGACCGCCTGATGCCCCCGGGTAGCAGGTTTCTCACACCATCCAGGGTGAAGATGGTCATCCTGCCCCCGATAATACCATCCGGGCGTGGGGACGATCCGGACTGTATCCGCGCGCTGAAGGATCAAACCAGGGAGTCCATAGCGACCGAGTTGGCCAAGCGAGGCGTGAATCCCTTCAAAATCACCGGCTATAAGTCGGACATGATGTCCGATCCAATCACATCTTCGGCTATTCGCGGCAATGACTAAATGTAGTTTGACGCAAAGCCGCTATTCTTTAAAGACTGCTTTAGAGTGGCGTATCGCAGACCCGGAAAAAATAGAAAATTTCCAGGCAGCGCTTTTGCGAAGCCAGGTTCAGCAAGCCGGTCAAGCCCCTTATTACAAGCAACTTCTGAAAGCGCTGGGTTGCAGCTTTGAAGACATAATCACCTTGAAAGATTTCAGGTCCTTGCCGCTTACCAGCCGCAGCGCGTTAGAAACTGACCCGGCAGCCTTTCAGGCAGTTGAAGCCGCACCAATAGCCGACCTGTCGCTGACTTCAGGGACAACAGGAAGTCCCATAGTGGTTCCATACACCAGGAGCGACCTTGAGCGGCTTGCCTTTAACGAGCTCATGGCCTTCTGGGGCACGGGGGTCCGGCCTGGAGACCGTTATCTTATCTGTGTGACCCTGGACCGGTGTTTTATCGCCGGACTGGCCTATTTTTCCGGTCTTGTCCAGCTTGGTGCTACTGCCATCCGGAGCGGACCCGGTCAGTCCGCCAGACAATGGGAACTGATACGCCGGCTCAAACCTAATGGAATCGTGGGCGTGCCTACGTTCCTGTTAAAGTTGGCGCAATGGGGAGAGGCCCAGGGGTATTCTCCCAACAGCTCCGGGGTGCAATCTCTTGTCACAATTGGTGAACCGGTCCGGGGGCCGGATCACTCCCTGATCCCTCTTGGTAAAGATCTGGAAGAGGCCTGGGGAGCGCACGTCTATTCTTCATACGCTGCAACAGAGCTGGAGACATGCTTTTGCGAGTGTCATGCCTCTTGCGGTGGGCATATCCATCCGGAGCTTGCCCTGGTTGAGATCGTGGATGAAGATGGAAATGTTCTGCCGACAGGCGAAGCCGGTGAAGTTGTGGTCACCCCGCTGGGCGTGGAGGGCTTTCCTCTTATACGTTTTCGTACCGGAGATGTGGCCCGGCTTCATACAGACCCATGCCCATGCGGTTGGCGTACAACTCGTCTGGGCCCTATAGAGGGAAGGCTTGCTCAACGCCTCAAGTTTCATGGGACTACTGTCTATCCGGAGATGATCTTCCGGGCACTCAGGGGGCTCAGACATGTGGAAGAGGCCTATGTGGAGGTAAGGTCTTCTTATGATCTTTCGGACGAAATAAGGGTGGTTGCAGGCACAGACGCATCAGATATTGATGCAGACATGGTGGCCGAATACATCCAGGCTCGCCTCAGGGTCCGTCCTGAGGTAATAGTAAAGCCCAGGCAAGAAGTGCTAAGTACTATGGAAAAGGCAGGCGGACGAAAGCTGAAACGTTTTTTTGACTTTAGGTAACTATTTAGGTGAATAGACTGAAGGTAGAAGGTTAATAGGGGCAAATCGTGCATGATCACCAAAATTAGGTGGATAGACTGAAGACCGTTAGGGACGAAACTTAGGGCGTTTGAGCGTTGAGAGATGGTTGAAATACTTCAGTCTTCAGCCTTCAGCCTTCAACCTGGATAGTTATGACTTTAGGGATAACAAACCATGAGCTGTTTTGAAAAACATTGGGGACTTGAGTTCTCACAAGAAGAAATTGCCGAGGCCCGTGCCGGAAAGGGGCTTCTGTCCCTGGAACTTGAGCTGTCTAGGGCGTGCAATCTGCGCTGTATATACTGTTATGCGTCATCCGGCTTACCTATGGAAAACGAACTTTCACTACCTGAAATACTGGACGTAGTGGACCAGGCCGTAGCCCTTGGGGCACGCAAGATAATCATACTGGGCGGCGGCGAGCCCTTGCTCTATCCCTATCTGATAAATGTCATAGATTACATACTGTCCAAAGGCGTAAAAGCAGATCTCTTTACCAGCGGGACGATGATAACGCCGTCCAAGGCCAGGGCCCTTTATGACAGGGGTGTTGCCGTTGTCGTTAAGATGAACAGCAGACGCCCTGATATCCAGGACTTCCTGGCCGGACATCCCGGGACATTTCAGGCCATAGAGCGAGGCATTGAGGCCTTAAAGGCTGTTGGTTACCCGGATGAGACACACATACTTGGAGTTGAAACCGTCATATGCCGTCAGAACTATGAAGAACTTCCCCAATTGTGGCAATGGGCCAGGAGACAGGGAATCATCCCCTATGTAGAGATCATGACCTGGCAGGGCAGGGCAAAAGAGCATCCTGACCTGGAGGTATCGATTCAAAAAACCAGGACCCTGTTTGAGACCCTTGCAAGGATTGATGCCGAGGAGTTCGGCAACAAGTGGATTCCCCATCCACCATTGGCAGCCTCTCACTGCGCCAGGCATGAGTACTCATGCACTGTGATCGCCAATGGAGACATCCATCCATGCCCCGGAGTAAACCTGTCTGTTGGAAATGTCCGTGAAGATACACTGGAGCATATCTTAAACAAGAGCCCGGTTATCCAAGAACTCAGAAACATACGGCAATTGATAAAGGGGCGTTGCGGTAAATGTGAGCTGAAGTATAGATGCTACGGTTGCCGGGGAAATGCCTACCAGATCACCGGCGATTATCTGGCCGAAGATCCTATGTGTTGGTTGTAAGCGTTCACATGGCACCGCATCTGCTTTGTTGTCGGGCACTTGAAGTACAGGGAGTACGTCTGCGTACCCTCCGCCTCGCATCTGCAGCACCCTGTAAACGCTTACAGTTCAGTGGGTTGCGGTAAAACGGGCGCTGTAATCCCGTGAAGGACTAGTATTGGTTTGCTTGAGTAGGTTCAGGGGTTCAAAGGTTCAGAGGTTCAGGGATTAAGAGGCTTAAAAGAAAAATCGGACGGAAAAAAATGAACATCGAACATCGAACGTCCAACATCGAATGTTGAATGGGGAAAAATGAAGAAACAGAAGTATGACCGGGGGAAACGGCTGCTAATTATTGCAGGAGGCGGGATGTCAGTATACTTCAGCCTTCAGCCTTCAACCTAAATGGCTAACCTGGCGAGTATCAAAACGGCTGAAAAGAAACAGAAATATCCGATGAATGTTCGGTATTGGATATTCGTTTTTCATTCGACGTTGGACGTTCGATGTTCGATGTTCGACGTTCGTCTTTTAACATAAACCTTTGAACCTCTGAACCCATGAATTGATAAAGGTGATTAGTTTTATGAGAAACAGATTCCTGATTCAAACTCTTTCAATCATGGTATTTATGTTTGTTGTCCTCTCTATGGGAGTATATGCCGAAGAAGGTATCTCCAGTGTCTCTGATAAGGCAGAAAACCGGTGGTCCTTTTTTGGCGGCTATGGAATTACTCATTGCGGGCTGGGCAAAACCAGGGTGCAGGTTCAATCAGTTGATTTCATACCAAGATACGAACGTGTTCTCACAGAGACGATGGGTAGTTCCTGGTATCAAGGCCGACACTCGCTCATGATAGAGACTCCGCTGACCCTTGTGGTGGATCCGGATGTAGCTCCCATGGTGGGGTTAAACTTTATTGCCGCTTGGACATTTACGGGCCTGAATCGGAGTATTCCATATATTTTTGCAGGTGGTGGACCCCTCTATACGAGTGCAGATATCCCAGGTCTTGGATCCGAATTAAATGGGAATTACCTGGCAGGAATAGGTATCCGATTCAAAACGGACAGAAATTATCAATTTAACATTGAATACCGTTTCCAGCACATATCGAACGGCGGCACTAAGACACCAAACGACTCATTAAATTCCAGCAAATTCTTGTTAGGCATAACATTTTAGCCAAAAAGAGGAAATAAA
>JAUWHV010000090.1 GCA_030605675.1 Deltaproteobacteria bacterium
AAGATCATGGTTTGTTAGTATTGGTTGTCCAAAGAGTCTTTCTGATATCGGAATAAGGACTGAGGACCATGAAAGACTGGCAGAAAATGCCATGCTTCAGGCAGAGATATGGGGGACATCCGGCACTTATTCAGTTGAAAATATTAAGACTATTCTGGCTTATTGCCAGATACGATAAATGTTGAATTTTGAAAAAAATTCTCGCCCTTTCAGACTGGTAATTTTTGAGGAGGCAGGCTCAGGAAAATATAAAGTGGCTGGGATAGAGGTCTATGGCCGGAACATCACAATAGAACGGATCTACGATATTATACCAGCCCTGCCGGAAATCATTGACGAGCCTGAAGAGTGTATCCCTGACGATTTTGAAGGCGACCTGATCCTCAATTTCCTCAGACACCCGGACCTGTCTGAGTATCTTGTTAAAATCTGTAAAATCAAGGGAATGCCGGTAATAGCATCAGGGCAGAACATACCAGGAGCCATCTGCCCTTTTACGTGCTGCGGCCTTGGTCGCAGGAAGAGTCTTGGTGCCTATGGAGAGCAGTTTGGCCTGCCCGAGTATGATGTCGAGGTAAAAAACGGTCGTATCACAGGGCTTCATGTAAGGCGCGGGGCTTCGTGCGGTGCTACCTGGCAGGTTATTCCCAGGATGATCAAAGTGCCTGTGGATGAAGCACTAAGTACCATTGGAAGAGAGATACAGTATCTCTGCAAGGCCGATCCATCGGCCTTTGATCCTGTGTCAGGCAAGAGTCCTCTGCACTTTGCGGGTAAGGTGCATATGGCCGCCCTGAAAAGGGCCCTTAACCGTTCACAGGTTCAGGGTTCAGGGTTAGAGAGCGATGAAGATTGAACGGTTTGAAGATATTGAGGCATGGCAGTGCTGAAAGCTGAAAGCTCAAAGGTTCGGGGTTTATGAAAGTTAACAAAAGAAAAGAAATCATGAACCTTTGAACCCTAAACCTCTACAGAAAGATAACCCTGAACGGTGAACCCTGAACCTTTGAACCTTTCCCATCTATATTTTTGCAACCTGCTTGATGGATGCCCTTTCCCATAGGTGTTTCAACCAGTCCTCAAAAAGGGTCTGTTGCTTTTGCTCAAGTATTCGTTTGGTGATGGCATCTTTTTGCGCTGGGAAACCGGCAATATCTGCGTCTTTCTTTTCCCTGAAGGCCAGGACGTAAGAACTGTCTCCGCTTTCAGCTACTTCATCAGGACAGGCCTTCCCTTCGTACAATGAGAGTCCAGCCTGGGCAACGGCCGGAGGCAGCTCACCTTTGGCGGTCTTGTCTGTCCGTTTGAAAAGGCCTGTCTGCTGGATTTTCAGTCCCTTGTCTTTGGCCGCGGTCTCAAGATCTTGTTTCTTTGCCGCTTCAAGTAGTTTTCGGGCCTTCAAGCGGCACAGCTCTTTTGCCTTTTCCCGGACATAATCCTTTTTTACCTGCTCTTTGACCTCTTCCAGAGAGGGCAGATAAGGTGCCTTCCCCTCAAGTACTTCGGCTATGAGGATACCCTGATGTATCCGGAGCAAGGAACTCAGTTCGCCGGAATTTAAGGCAAACAAGGTCTTCAGTAATTCCGGATCGCCCCCTATCACAGCAGGTGGTTTCTTCTGGCTGAAGAGCTCAGTGATTTTAAGCTCAATTTCATGTTGCTCCGCATAGGCGCTGAGGCTTCCAAGTTGAATTATCTCGTCATAGGCCTCATTGGCCTGATCCCATATCATGTTTTTGGCTTTTTGCCCTTTGAGCCTGGTGACGATAGAATTCTTTACCTCGGTCAGGGGTTTTACTCTGCCCGGCTCTATCTCCTCAAGCTCTATTATGTGCCAGCCGAAACTGGTCAGAACCGGCTTGCTCACTTCCCCTTCCTTCATCGAGAATACAGCTTCTTCAAAGGGTTTTACCATCATGCCTTTGCTAAAAAAGCCCAGCTCTCCACCATTCTCAGCACTCCCGGCATCCTCAGAATTTTCCTTGGCGAGATTCGCGAAGTCTTCGCCATTTTCGATTCGGTCACGAATCTTTTTCGCCTTTTTTTGGATTTCTTCTACACTATTTTCATCAGCGCCTTCGGATATTTTGAGCAATATGTGTCTTGCACGCCTGCGTTCATTGACTTCATATTCATTCTTGTGATCCTTGTAGTAGGCCTCTATCTCCGGATCCGTCGCGTTGGCATCGTCGATATCGGACTCCTTAAGGGCCAGGTAGCGTAGCTTAGTCTGAGGTTCTGTCATGTAATTTTCACTATGTGATTCGTACCACAAGGTCAGGTCTTGTTTTGTAGCATTTACTTCTGCTTCGCATTCTGAAGCATTAATTAATACATAGGAAAGGTTGACCTCCTCGTTTTCGAAAATATAGTGGTCCAGTGCCTCTGCCTCAGTCACAGCAAGTCCGGAGCCCAGAAGGGCTTTTAACTTATCCGTGAGTAGCCGCTGCCTGACCTGTGTCTCAAAGGCAGCAGGTGTCAATCGAGCTCCTCTTAGAGACCTTTCATAGAGTCTCTGGTCAAAGACTCCTTTGTGCTTGAATGCAGGTATCTCGATGATAACATTCTGCACCTCTATGTCGCTGACTAATATGCCCATTTCACTGGCTGCCTGGCGGATCAGTGTCTCATTTATAAGGCCGTTAAGGACCTGCTGCTTGATATCTATCTGGTCCAGAAAACCTTCAGGGATCTGCCCGCCAAACATCTGCTTGTAGTTATCCAGCATGTTGGCATGAGCAAGGCGATAGGATTCCATAAGGATATCTTCACCGTTCACCTTGGTCAGGACATTAAGCCTCTGGGAACGGAAACTCCCTACACCCCAGAAAACGAATACAATTACAATAATACCGAGTATAAATTTAATAAACCAGGAGCCTGTACTCTTCCGAATTGTGCTTAGCATTGATTATAAAATTCCTTTCTTGGGAGCCACTTGCAAAACTCCTATTTTTTGCTCGACTGTGAAAAGTGTTTTGTTGCGCCGCAACAAATACATTGAGCCTTTTTAACTTCTCGCACTTTGTCCTCAAACAAAGTAATTTTTTTTTACGACAATGACAACAAGTTTACAATGAAAATATTTTTATTGGCCACAGACCCACATAGACATTTTACCCTGCCGACATGGCAGGGCAAAAACAATACGCGCCCAAGGGGTGCCGACAATTTATCCGCTGTTGGACCCACCAGCGGATAAAGTCTTTTGTCTGTGTAGGTCTGTGTGGGTCGAGCGAGCGTAGCGAGTGGGTGGCTAATTATTTTCATACGTGGGGTTGACGAAATCCTCGACATGAAGAATGTTCAGATAAGCAACGTTGAGGAATCCGCCAACTACATTCCATATTTATTTATCGTTTCATCCGAAGCCGACACGGTTCTGATAGTTTTTATATTTCCAGGTCCTGACAGTTTTACCTCTTCCGGACGCTTTTTCAACCTTGCGTATCGGCACAGGATACTTGCTGCGAGGTCTGCATTGACATCAGAGTAAATTTTCCGCCAAAGTCCTGTGGGTCCGGGGCCTGATGTTAGATCGAGCCTGATGTCCCCTTGCCTCATCAGGGATACGATTTTCGCATTTTCCTTTTCGTCTCTACC
>JAUWHV010000007.1 GCA_030605675.1 Deltaproteobacteria bacterium
GGGTCGATCATGGGGCTTTCCGAGGAGATGATGAAGATGTTGCGAATCCTAAAACTGGTCCTTAAGGTAATGCCCTGATTTTTCAAAACTAAACGCTAATGGCTAACAGCTAATCGCTCAATTTAGGTTTCAGCAAGATCATTTTCAGCAAGATCACTATCGATTTTTCTCCATTTAAGTTAAGATTATCCGGCATCCTTCATTCATCAGTTTACACTTTTTTCGAAAGAGCGTGTATTGTCGAATTGAATACCGATGTTGAAATTGGAAATTCGAAATTTGGAATTAGGCAACGTATCTACATCTTCGTGTTTTTCCCAATTTCTATTTTCTAATTTCAACGTTCCGTGAACGGTTACGAACAATTTAACCAGGAGGACAGTATGTCTGACCCAACCAGGAAAGATAAAGAAAAGGCAGTAGATATAGCCATTGCCCAAATACAAAAACAGTTTGGGAAGGGATCTGTAATGAGGCTTGGGGACCGCGGCGGTGTGGAAGATATTGCTGTAATTCCAACAGGCTCCATTGCGATTGACCTGGCAACCGGTGTTGGAGGCATAGCTCGGGGCAGGATAACAGAAATATTCGGCCCGGAGTCTTCAGGAAAGACCACTTTGGCCCTGCACATGATTGCCGAAGCCCAGAAGCAGGGCGGCATAGCTGCATTCGTGGATGCGGAACATGCCATGGATCCGGTCTACGCCGGCAAGCTTGGCGTAAATACCAACGACCTCCTGATCTCTCAGCCGGACTATGGTGAGCAGGCACTTGAAATCGTTGATGCCTTGGTGCGTAGCGGAGCAATAGATATCATAGTAGTGGACTCTGTGGCCGCCCTGGTCCCAAAGGCGGAGATAGAAGGGGAAATGGGAGATCAGCATATGGGGCTCCAGGCCCGGTTGATGTCTCAGGCCATGAGGAAGCTCACAGGCAATATCAATCGCACCAAGACCGCACTGGTCTTCATAAACCAGATCCGCATGAAAATAGGGGTGATGTTCGGCAGCCCTGAGACCACAACCGGCGGGAATGCCCTCAAGTTCTATTCAACCATGCGCATGGACATAAGGCGTATAGCTGCTATCAAGGAAGGGGCTGATATCATCGGAAACCGGACCAGAGTTAAGATAGTCAAGAACAAAATAGCTCCTCCATTCAAAACCGCCGAGTTTGATATATACTACGGAGAAGGAATTTCCAGAGAAGGCTCTCTGATCGACCTGGCCACGGCAGTGGACATCATTGAAAAAAGTGGGGCATGGTATTCATACGATGGAGAAAGACTGGGTCAAGGCCGTGAAAACGTACGGACCTTCCTGAAAGCCCACCCGGATATTGCTGACCGGATAGAGCAACAGATGTGGGAGACATACGACATTAAGAGGCCCAAGGTCCAGGAGCAGGTCGAGGAACCTGCCTAAACAAGAAAGGCTTTGTCCATGAAGAAGTTATCTGGTACTCAGATTCGCAGTCTTTTTTTAGATTTTTTTTCAAAAAATGGCAGTGAGATAGTCCCAAGTTCTCCATTGATCCCGGCAGAAGACCCTTCACTCCTTTTTACTAACTCCGGTATGGTCCAGTTCAAGAAGGTATTTCTTGGAGAGGAGACCAGGTCTTATGTGCGTGCGGCCTCTTGTCAGAAATGCGTGAGGGCCGGAGGCAAACACAACGATCTTGAAAACGTTGGATACACTGCCCGCCACCACACTTTTTTTGAAATGTTGGGGAATTTTTCCTTTGGAGACTATTTCAAAAGAGAGGCTATTTCCTTTGCCTGGGAGTTCCTTACAAAAGAAATTGAGCTGCCTGTAGAAAAGCTGTGGGTCACGGTATTCCGGGATGATGACGAAGCGGCGGAATTATGGCCGGAGATAACCGGTATTTCCCCTGATCGTGTGGTCCGTCTCGGAGAAGAAGACAACTTCTGGGCCATGGGGGATACCGGGCCCTGTGGACCTTGCTCGGAGATACTTGTCGACCAGGGATCAGGTATTGGCTGTGGCAGGCCGGACTGCAAAGTGGGCTGTGACTGCGATCGCTTTCTTGAACTCTGGAACCTGGTGTTTATGCAGTTCTTCCGGGATGAATCCGGTAAGCTGAGCCCTCTTCCAAATCCGTGCATTGATACCGGCCTGGGGCTTGAGCGCATGGCCGCGACATGCCAGGGAAAACAGAGTAATTACGATACTGACATCTTCGCAGGCCTGTTAGCGCGTATAGAAGAGCTGTCAGGCCGGACTTATGGCCGGGACAAGCAATCAGACGTGGCCATGAAGGTCATAGCTGATCATGCCAGGGCCGGCGCCTTTCTTGTTGCGGATGGACTCATCCCTTCCAATGAGGGAAGGGGATATGTGTTAAGGCGCATTATCCGCAGAGCAGTCCGATACGGAAAGGTCATAGGGCTTCAGGACCCCTTTATAAGCTCAGTGGCTGACGTCGTTATCAGAGAAATGGGTGAAACCTATCCGGAACTGAAAAAGGCCTCGGCCTTTCTGGGGAAGGTCATAGACCACGAGGAGTCCCGCTTTGCAGAGACGCTGGAATTCGGGCTCCGCCTCCTTGACGAGGAAATAGCCATCCTCAGAAAGGAACAGAAGACCCAAATCCCCGGGGATTTTGCTTTTAAGCTTTATGACACTTACGGCTTACCTGTGGATATACTTATTGATGTGGCTAAGGAAGAGGATATGGGGCTTGACCGGGCCGGTTATGAACATGCACGGTCAGAACAGAGGGAGCGGTCCAAAAAAGCCCGTCATGACGTGGTTACTGAAGAATTGCCGGAGGTATACAGGGAGCTGCTGAACTCAAATCTGGGTAACAAATTCGTGGGTTATGACAACACATCTCACAAATCAAAGCTCCTCGCCCTTGTAAAACAGGGCCGGCCTGTCCAAAAAGCCTCTGCCGGCTGGTGCGGAGAACTTGTTGCTGCAGAAACACCATTTTATGCAGAGTCAGGCGGTCAAGCAGGCGACAGGGGTTGGGTAGAAGGGCCTTCAGGCAAGGCTGAAGTAATAGATACCTTCCACAGGGGAGACCTTATAATACACAGTATAGAGGTAAAACATGGGGATCTGGAATCAGGAGATTCCATAAAGCTTGAGGTATCAGGGGACCTTAGAAAAAACACGGCCCGCAACCATACCGCCACCCACCTTCTCCACGCTGCCCTCAGTGAAGTCCTTGGAGAACATGTGAAGCAGGCAGGTTCCATGGTAGCCCCTGACAGGCTGCGTTTTGACTTTACCCACTTCTCAGCCTTGACACCGGATGAGATCAGACAGGTTGAAGACCTGGTAAATGAACAGATAAGAGAAAATAGAGAAGTCAAAACAGAGATTCTCTCCTATAAAGAGGCAATGGCCCGTGAGGCAATGGCCCTGTTCGGGGCAAAGTACGGAGAGACTGTACGCCTGGTGAGTATTCCGGATTTCAGCATGGAACTCTGTGGCGGCACCCATATTTCTTATACAGGGCAGATAGGTCTTCTCAAGATAATCAGCGAATCCAGTGTGGCCGCCGGAATGCGGAGGCTTGAGGCCTGTACTGCTCAAAACGCTCTGGACCTTGTACATGAATTGGAAAAAGCAGTCGCCGGCGTTACCTTTCAACTGAAGTGTCCCAGGAGGGAGGTCTCCGGAAAAGTCACAAGACTCCTTGAGATGACAAAAGACCTGGAGAAGCAACTCCGGCAGGTTAAGACGGTCCGTGCCACTCAAGGGCTGGATGCGTTGTTGTCCAAGATACGAAAAATCAACAATATTCAAGTGTTATCTGTCCGAGTTGAAACAGATAACGCCAAGTCCCTCAGGGACTTGGGAGACAGGCTCAGAGATAAGATGGATTCAGGGGTCGTGGTAATAGGATCGCGGACTGACAGCAAGGCCCTGCTGCTGGTCCTTGTAACCAAGGATCTTACTGACCGGCTACATGCAGGAAATATGATCAGGCAGGTAGCTCAGATTATCGGGGGAGGCGGAGGAGGGAGCCCTGAAATGGCGCAGGCAGGGGGGCCGAAGCCGGAAAAACTCGAAGAGGCCCTTGATGCAGTCTATGATATCGTACACACAAACAGTTCTCCGGCTTCCTAACATTGTCTCGATGCGAATCAAGCCGCGATCAGTTCCTCTTTGCCATTAGGACCCTGTCCTTGCCTGACAGGTCTTTTCTAATCTCTATGCATCTGTACTTCCCGGTATCTCTGGTTATCTGAATGGCCTGTTTTCCCTGATTCCATCCGATTTCACAAATAAACCATGCTTCTTTACGAAGTACTTGAGGAACGGTTTTGATAAGTTTTTCAATGTCCTCAAGTCCATCTTTTCCGCTGAAGAGTGACCCCTCTGGTTCATAATTGAATATTTCTTTTGCCAGGAGCCTTTTGTCTTTATTGGCCACGTAAGGTGGGTTGCTTACAACCAGATGAAATCCCTGATTTAGGCTGACAGCTCCTTTTTCTCGCGGGAAAATGCCGGTTTCACACGACCTAAAGGGGTTGATCCAGTCTGCCTGTACCAAGCTTACTCTTGATTTTACTCCGTGTCTCTCTGCATTTTGATGTGCTACGATCAGCGCAGGAAATGACCTGTCTGTTGCCACTAAAGCGGCTTCCGGGATCTCATGGGCAAGTGTTATTGCCAGTATGCCGCAACCCGTACCCAGGTCCAGGATAAAGGGCCTGTGCCATCTTTCCTGCTTCACAAGGGCAAGGGCGATCTCCACAATCAACTCGGTCTCAGGTCTGGGTATCAGAGTATCCCCGGTTACGCGAAAAGAAAGAGACCGGAATTCCCGCTGCTCCAAAATATAGGCAGTGGGTTCGTGCA
>JAUWHV010000170.1 GCA_030605675.1 Deltaproteobacteria bacterium
GAGCATATTTCTACCTTTATCTCTTTCTGGGTTGAACCTATCTCAAACTCATTGCCACAGGCACATCTTACCTTGGCGTTGTAGTATTTTGGATGGATTTTTTCTTTCATATTTTTATATCTCCTATTTAGTGCCTGAACGAAAAGACCGTTCAGACACAATTTTGAATTCTAAATGTTGAATTTTGAATTTAAAAAAGGAAGTAACATTAATATATTAATTGTCCATAGCCTAAATTGAGAAAACAAAATTTGGAGTTTCTGTTCAGACACTATTTATATTCCTTATTTAAAATATAATTATACTGCAAAAAGTGTTTTTGTTCAAAATCCGATATTCAGGATTATGGTGAATTGTGGAAAAAGATTTAAAAGACATATACCTTAATTCAAAATTCAGCATTTAGCATTCAACATTTAATTGCGCGCCGCAGATTGGACTTTTCCAGCGGAATTATCTCATCTGTTCATGGATGCCAAAAACTCGGCGTTGTCTTCTGTCCCCCTCATTTTGTCCAGGAGGAATTCCATGCTGTCTACCGGGTTTAAAGGTGACAGAAGTTTTCGCAAGAGCCAGATTCGATTCAACACATCGCTGGGCAGCAGCAACTCTTCTTTCCTGGTACCGGAATGGTTGATGTCGATTGAGGGGAATATCCGTTTGTCAGTGAGCTTTCTGTCTAAATGTATTTCCATGTTTCCAGTGCCCTTAAATTCTTCAAATATGACCTCGTCCATTCGGCTTCCCGTATCCACAAGGGCAGTGGCGATTATTGTAAGACTACCCCCTTCCTCGATGTTTCTGGCAGCCCCGAAGAAGCGCTTGGGTTTCTGAAGCGCATTGGAGTCTACACCCCCGGAGAGGATCTTGCCACTGGGAGGAACTACGGTGTTATAGGCCCTGGCAAGCCTGGTGATGCTATCCAGAAGTATCACCACGTCGCGTTTATGTTCCACCAGACGTTTGGCTTTCTCAATAACCATTTTGGAGACCTGGACATGGCGCTGGGCCGGCTCATCGAACGTCGAGCTGACAACCTCGGCCTTTACAATGCGTTGCATGTCTGTGACTTCCTCCGGTCTTTCATCTATGAGCAGGACAATCAATATGACCTCAGTGTGATTTCTGGTGATACTGTTTGCGATATTTTGGAGGAGCATTGTCTTACCGGTTCGGGGAGGTGCGACGATAAGTCCTCTTTGGCCCTTACCGATTGGAGTCATAAAATCCATTATCCTGGCGGAATAGTTGTCTGAATCGGTCTCCAGGTTGAGACGCTCATCAGGATAGAGAGGCGTGAGGTTATCAAAGATTACCTTATCAAAGGATGCCTCAGGGGCATCATGGTTCAGGGATTCTACCTTTAGCAGGGCAAAGTATCGCTCCCCCTCCTTGGGAGGACGGATCTGGCCGGAGACTGTATCGCCGGTTTTCAAGGAAAAACGTCTGATTTGTGACGGAGATACGTATATGTCATCCGGGCCTGGCAGGTAATTGTAGTCCGGGCTGCGAAGGAAACCAAATCCATCCTGGAGTATCTCCAGTACACCCTCGCCATACACAGACCCGCCATTGGCGGTCTGGGCCTTAAGTATAGCAAAGATGATCTCCTGTTTACGCATCCCGCTGGGAGAATCTACGCCCAGGTCTTTTGCTATTTTGTGAAGTTCACCTATGCCTTTACGCTTTAAATCAGCTAAAATTATTATTTTTGCTCTATTTGTCTTTGATATTTTGGGCATGGTTTTACCTCTACGGGGTTTGCGTATTATTAAAAGAGCCTGCGGGCGTAAATTTTTTGAAGAGATCCAAGTTGTAATGAAGTCTGAAAAAGCACAGCAATTGTATTATAAAATGGACTTAAACTAGTCGCCTTTGGGAGGATTTTTTGATTAACTGCATACTACTCCACACCAAATGTAATTTGTGGTTTGTTGTGAAGCGGGATGGCTTTTGCAGGATTTTGACCACAGGCAATATTGCACCGTCTCTGCAAGATGCGACAGGTTAGCTTTAAAACCAGAAAAACGCAGCCCACCTCAAAATAGGTAACGTGTTCTATATTTAATTGTTTAGTATTAGCAAAGGAATATTTAGCGTTTGGAAGCAGAAGGATTCTTACCAACTATGAATGCCACGATTTTTATTTGTCGAACCTGAATAATGGCCAAAAAATGGCCATTTATAACGTGGTGTCTTATACTTAATTAATCGCTTCCAAAGCCTGAATGAAATAATATAATAATATAATTACGGAATTGTCAATGTCTTTTTGGATTTTTCCAGCCCAGACTTGAATTCAAGCGCACAAGAAGAGTCAAGACCTCATTTACCGGGGTCGCAACCCCAAGTTCTTTGCCCATCTCGGTAATGGCGCCGTTAATGTAGTCGATTTCAGTGGGCCTGCTTTTGATCCGGTCCTGGAGCATGGAGGACCTGTTTTCCGCGGTTGCCTTACACACTGAATTAACCATATTGTGGGCCTCTTCAAGTGAAAGGCCCAAGGCAATGCCCTTCTTTAATGACAACGTCCATGCCTCAGTAACTGCAAGTTCCTGAAGTCGCAGGGACTCCGGGTGTTGTGGTAATTTTCCATTGGTAAGGCCGCAGAGGGCGGTTAATGCGTTTATCCCAACATTGACAATCAATTTACGCCATATGTGAGGATAGATGTCTTCAACTACCTGAGATGGCCATCCCGAGTTGTTCAGCAAAGTTGCTAAAGAAATCAACCTGTTTTTGGCTTCAGGGTTGCGGATTACTAATCCAAGCATTGTGGGACCACTCCCGGCATGGCGAACATGTCCTTCATTCAGTAAAGTCGCCCCCTGTGAGGTTACGCCCAGGGCAATCTGTTCCGGTTTTACAGTTTTTGAAAGTGTGGATTCATGCCCTATACCGTTTTGCAGAGAAACAACCAGGGTTCCGGGTCCTATCAGGGGACCTATACGCTTTACAGCATCGGCAGTCTGGGCGGCCTTGACAAACACTATCACCCAGTCCTGGGGACCAAAATACTCAGGTTCTGCGGTAATATCCGGAAAGGCGGTCCACGCCTCCTTTGATGACGTAACCCGTATCCCGGCCTTCTTGAGCCTCTCTGCGCGATCCGGCTTGTAATCAAGTAAGGAAACAGGGCAATTTTGTTTGTAAAGCGTGGCGGCCAGAAGACAACCCATAGCCCCTGGGCCTACAATAGTGAGCTTGAATTGATTTCGATTTTGCATTATTTGGTCCATTTTTGATTAAAAAAGAAAGTCGTCAAGTCTTTTTAACCAGGAAGGGAGCCGGAATTTTCCAGACGAAGGGTGAAGAGGCGGTAACAAATCCTCTCTCATTGCTTCCCAAACAAAAGATTTTTCATTGTCTTTCTTAGGTATAATTATTTCGCCGGTTTGCCGGTCTACCGGGACCATAGCTATTCCCTGAGGCATGCTGAAATCCTGTTTTATCATTTCTTCTTTTGTTACTGACATGAAAGATGTCCAGATCGGGCATGCGACTCTGGCCCCGGTTTCTTTTTTGCCCAATGATTTTTTGTCTTCCCTTCCGACCCACACTGCTGCCACTACTTCAGGGGTGAATCCAATGAACCACGCGTCTCGACAATTATCAGTAGTACCGGTCTTGCCACCTGCGGGAATTCCAAGGGCCCTGGCATTGCGACCCGTACCATCCTGAACTACTCCCCTGAGGAGATGGACCATCTGAAAAGCAGTTACCGGGTCAACCGCTTCGCTGAAAACAGGTTCGAGTTGTTCTATTATTTCTCCTTTCCGATTTCTAACTTCCTGAATAAATTGAGGTTTAATATTTTTTCCCATATTGGGAAAGGTGCTGAAAGCCCTTGTCATCTCGATTACAGTTACTTCAGAAGAGCCCAGAGAAATAGACAGGTTATTTGCCAGGGGTGTTTCTATCCCCATACGCCTCGCCATATCATGAATGGAGGTCAACCCGATTGCCTTTGCGATTTTTACGGAAATGATATTACGTGAGCGCGTAAGGGCCGTCCTTATGGTGATCGGGCCCATATAGGTCTTGTCGAAGTTC
Source organism: Deltaproteobacteria bacterium (assembly GCA_030605675.1). Classification (GTDB taxonomy): domain Bacteria; phylum Desulfobacterota; class Dissulfuribacteria; order Dissulfuribacterales; family UBA3076; genus UBA3076. The sequence goes on from JAUWHV010000170.1 coordinate 4,054, forward strand.
TCTGGTTCCCACATGGTTTGAGAATCCGCTCCGGGCAGTGAAATCGGTTCATCCACAACGATTGTATTGGGGGCTACAAGTCCATTGGATAGGGCAGTTAAATAGATTATTGCCTTAAAGGCAGACCCTGGCTGCATTCTGCCCTGGGTTGCCAGGTTGAATTGAGATTTATTGAAGTCCTTGCCTCCCCAAAGGGCCTGAACAGCACCGGTTTTTGCCTCGATTGCCACAAGAGCTGCCTGAACAGACTGGTTCAGTTCGGTGTCCCTAGTATGCCTCTTGCGCAAGTTATCCAAACCCTGAAGCACTGCTTCATCGGCCTTGATCTGCCAGTCCCTTTTGAGAGTAGTGATTACGGTAAGACCGTCTGCCAGAAGTCTTTTCTTGCCATACCTTGCTTCAAGTTCCCTTCTTACTTCCGAAAGGAAATAATTTGTACCGGGCGGAGGATCCAAGGTCTCTCTTTTTAGGCGAATAGGGGTCTTTTTTGCCTCTTCTGCCTCCTCTGGAGTAATATAGCCTTGCTCTACCATCCGTCTTAGTACGTAATCCTGACGCCTCTTGGCACGGTCCAGATATTTTGTTGGGTCGTACCGGCTTGGGGCCTTGGGAAGGCCGGCAAAGAGTGCGCATTCAGCGAGATTCAGGTCATCTACATGTTTTGCAAAGTAGGTCCTGGCAGCACTTTCGACTCCAAAGGATCCTTGTCCAAGATATATCTGATTCAAATATATGGTCAGGATCTCGTCTTTTGTGAGTACTGCATCGATTTGCCAGGCCAGGATGGCTTCTTTTACTTTGCGCAACCAACTTTTTTCCCGGGTAAGGAGTAAGGATCTTGTTACCTGCTGGGTAATAGTGCTCGCTCCCTGGACTATTCCGCCTGCCTCCACATTTTTCAGTATGGCCCGAAGGACCCCCATGAAATCAATGCCGGGATGTTCGTAAAACCGGGCATCTTCAGCTGCCAGGAATGCCTGTACCAGCCTGTCCGGCATTCGGGAAATCGGGACAGGCCATCTTTTCTCCTTATACCAGTATGCAATGGGGCGATGGTCCGAGTCGAGTACTTCAGTGACCATGGGAGGATTATAAGATTTAAGACTTGAGATTTCCGGGAGACCCAAGAGCATATACCCTATTATGAGACTACCGATTGCCAGGGACACCACAAGGGCTGATCCAAGTACGATTCCCAGCAGAGGACGATAGCCCCATACAAGTGGTTTTCCGGATTTCTTTCTGCGAGTTTTAGCCATAAAGTAGTCATATATAAACATAGTGTTACATTGAGGCAACCACAGAACCGAGAGCGCTATACCAAATCCAAAGTTCTTGAAGGCTTTTAAGCTCTGTGTTAAACAGGACGTCAACTAATCGGGGCGTAGCGCAGCCTGGCAGCGCATCTGCTTTGGGAGCAGAGGGTCGGAGGTTCAAATCCTCTCGCCCCGACCATTCTCTTTTTTCTTTTGTAAACATTCACATCCAATTCCCTTATTACTTTTTAATCCACAGATTTCGCAGATTACACGGATTACTCAACTTGGGGGTTTGGCCCCAATTGGAATGTTGGAATACTGGAATTATGGAATAATGGATTCTGGGAGACTGGCAAAAATCCAAGCCTCAACAACCTCCTGTAAACTCGCCGTGCAGTATGATCTTGGAGAAATAACTGTGAAGAAAGAGACTTATCAGTGCAGTAAATGTGGAACATGGGCAGATAAGCATAAACTGTGCATCGTTGATGATACCTATTTCTGCACAAGATGTATGTATGGAGATATTGAACCAGTTGAAATTTATCCGATTGGTATTGTAAAAAACAATTTAAATAAGAGTCCTACAGGTTTCGGCGTGGTCGGAGACGACAAGATATCCAAAATCATACTTTTCCCCGCTCAAGAATCTTTTATGTATAAACTCGAGGATGAAAAATATATTACCATTATTTATTATCTCCACGACTCAGGACCGGTCAAATCAATATTTAATAGGGGGCTTGATGGAAAATTGGTTGGAGTTTTCGCTTCCCGAACTCCCAACAGGCTTTCCAAAATAGCTATTCAAGATGTCACATTAGTAAAAATAGAAGGGACAACACTCTATGTTGAAGGTTTTGATGCTATTAATGGAAGTCCTGTGCTTGACATCAAATTAAAAATATAGCCGTTCACGGCTTGAAACTTGAAATTGGAAAGTAGAAATTGGGGAGAGATGAACGGCTTGAAATTGGAAATTGGAAATTTGGGGGGAAATGAAACAAGTTTACGAGCTGGATGTCTACAAACTGGCAGAAGCGTTATCAGATATGGTCTGGCACGACACAAAAGCATGAAGGCCAAATTTCCAATTTCTAATTTCTAATTTCACCGTTCCGTGAACGGTTACAATCTGTTAAACACACTCTTAAGCCGCCCACTTAAAAACCGAATGGGATGAAATGTCACGGGCTTAAGTATTGAGGGTAGCGTGAATCCAGCCGCATCAAATTCCTCTGGTTGCGCCAGAGGATAACTCAATTCATGGATATGGGCTCCGGGGAGTCCCCGTTTTTGCGATTCCAGCCACAGGGGTACATGGTGTGGCTGAAGTCCCAGAATAGTGTATAAGGCCGTGTCCAGGGCCACAGGGTTTGACGATGCTCCGAGCAGGGACAGGTCGAACGGATCTCCATCAATGGGGCCGGTCCGCTGCATGGTCATCACTGCATCAACCAGGCTTACAGTTTTCGGCAGGGCTTGCATAAGTTCAATGAGTAAACTCTCAAAGAGATTAGACATATCACCGTATTGACAGTGTGCCAGAGCCTTGCGAAAACCTACCACGCATCCGAAAAAATTTTTTACTGCCGCTGTGACTCGTAGCTGAGAGTGGGCCTTGAGCTTGGCCACATTAATGATCAAATCCTTCTCCAGGGCCTTTTGAGAAATGCCTATGGATATCCCGGATGCAAGACGAATTTTCGTGGGTTGGCTCAACTTAATGATTTCAATCGGCAAACCATTGAGCGCTTCTGCAAGGCCGTTTGCATTTGCTACCTTTTTGGCAGTACCGAAGGCTGGAGAATCGCCCACGCTGACCCTGGCCCCATAGTCCAGCAAATATTCACAGACAGCCTGGACCACAAGTGGGTGGGTAGTGGCCAGGGCTTTTTTCGGTGTGAGCAGATTGGGCTTGACCAGTATTCGAGCGCCTCTGGGGGGACGGCACCTGATAGTTTCTAAGAGCATCCCCACTGGCTTTCGGACAGACTCCGGCTCGTATTTGCTGACCCGGCAGAGAGCTACTGGAATTGCCATGGATTAGTTATTCCCTGTAAAGGTTCAAAGGTTCAAAGGTTCAGGGTTCAAAGGTTCATTTGGTTTTGACCTTACAACTTTGAAGATGTTCCGCCGTGAACGGCTACCATAGTCCTTTATAATCCATGCCTGAACTTTCCAGAAATTTTTTTTGTAATCGTTGCAAAGAATCAATATTACCCTGATTTATGCCGAAACATCATTTAAGGACATGAATAGCCTGTATGAAATCTGGGTTGAGCGGTTCAACGTTCACGGTTCCCGGTTGAAGATCCCTAACTGGCTGTTAGCAAAATAATGACGCGTCAATAGGGATAAATGTTATGTTTCACCCAGTGGGTGAAAGAGGTTAATCACTCAACTTAGATAGGATTAAAACAGTGACTGACCACAACGATGTGATACAAGAATACGCTTTAGCTTCTTGGTCTGTACTTGAACAGTACAGGATAGAAGAAATCCTGAGATATGATCACTTCAGTATTACTTACAGGGCCTCTAATATTAAATTGGACCAACTTGTGGTCATTAAAGAGTTCCTGCCCCGGGACTTAGTGATCAGAAAATCAGATGATGAGATAATTGCCAAATTTTCTTCCGATGAGGATGTCTTTCAAAAGGGACTCAAATACTTCATGGAAGAAGCAGAAGCTCTCTCCAAGTTCAGTCATCCACATATTGTGCGGATATTAAGGTATTTTAGGGCCAATGGGACCGCATACATGGTCATGTCACATGAGAACGGTGTAACTCTCCGAAAGCAACTTGACCGGATGGGGCCGGACGACACTATGCCGGAAGACCGGATCAAGCTCTGGTTAAGTGATATTCTTGACGGCCTGGATGCCATACATGAAAAAGGAATTTATCATAGGGATATCAGGCCGGATACAATTTTTTTTAAAAAAGACGGCTCGGCCATGCTCATCGACTTCGGGGCCGTATGTTATGCCCTCAACAACGAATCCAGAAACGAAAATACGCTTTTACCTTCCGGTTATTCATCCGATGATTTGTATGCTGATGAAGAGGAAGGCGGGTTATGGACCGATATTTATCAACTCGGTGCTGTAGTTTATGAATGTGTGACAGGACAGGAACCCCCAGACGTCCAGGTCCGGGTTCAATCATCAGCAAATGACGAGCCGGATCCAATTCTGGAGCCATTAAAGCAAGCCGGCGATCGGGGTTACAGTGAGAATTTTCTAGATACCATAGTACTGGCCATGTCTTCAAATGTGACTGATCGACGGTCAGCGATAGAGGCATTAGAGGAGTTAAGGCTAACAAGTGATAAACTCGTGCCGGGAGAAGAGAAAAAAGAAGATGTTTTAGATGAGGCGGTCAGTGTATCCGAACCTGAGGAGATTTCTGTCGAGGAAGTTTCTTTGGATATTGAAGATACGACTGAACCTCAGGAGGTCAGAGAAAAAGAGGTTGGCGACGAGGCTGATATCTCCGAGTTTTTTCAGGCTGAAAGCGAAGAAGAAATCCACGCAGAAGCAGAAGAAGAAGTCAGCGTACCCGAACCTGAGAAGATTTCTGTCAAGGAAATCCATTTGGAAATGGAGGATATGGATGAAGACGAGGAGACTATAGAAGAGGATGTTGGCGACGAGGCTGATACCTCCGAGTTTTTTCAGGCTGAACGCCAAGAGAAAACTCATGCAGAAGCAGATGAAGAGATCAGTGTATCTGAACCTGAAGAGACTCCTGTTAAGAAGATTCCTGTCCGGGAGGCTGCTGGTGGGGCTATGGTTGAAGCCCCGGAGGCAAAAAAAGAGGAGGTTGGAGATAAACCTTATGTCCCTGAGCATGTTCAGATTGACGACAAGGAACAACTACGAGGAAAAGATAAAAAAGGAGGTCTGCTCAAGATTGGGTTGATAGCCATCCTTGTAATGGGTCTTTTGGCCGCGGGGCTTGTTGTTTTCATGAGACCTGGCCTGAAAGTTGTAAGCGAGCCAAGTGCATCGGCTGTTTTTCTAGATGAAAATCACATAGGAGAGACCCCTCTGAGTATTAGGATGTGGATGGGTGGAAAGCATATAATTAAGGTTACAAAAAAAGGCCATAATGATTTCAAACAAAGCATCGAAATGCAATTTGGAAAGACTAAGGAAATCAATGCAGAGCTTGTTCCCAAACTTCTTGGGGGGTTGACGGTTAAAAGTGATCCTGAAGGTGCAGATGTATATTTGGATGGACAGTTGAAAGGCGTGACTCCGCTTCGTCTGGATAATGTAAAAAAAGGAACTATTAACTTAGAAATAAAAAAGGACCATTATAGTACTGTTAAACGTAATTTAGTCGTAAAACCCTCATTTGGTGAGACAACAGTTGATGTTCATCTGGAAAGTCTATGTGGTAGTCTTGTGGTGAAAAGTATACCTAATGGAGCAACGGTATTTGTTGATGGAAAAGAAAAAGGCGTCACACCGTTAAATTTAGAAAATGTTGAGGAGGGATTGCACATAGTAAAAGTTAATAAAAATTGTTTTTCTGTTGTGGAGAAAAAGGTCGACATAACTGCATCAAAGAAGACAGATATTGATGTCCATCTGGAAAGTCTATGTGGCAGTCTTGTGGTGAAGAGTATACCTGATGGAGCAACGGTATTTGTTGATGGAAAAGAAAAGGGCGTCACGCCCTTACGTCTTGATAATGTAAGGAAGGGCAATCTAAGTGTTGAATTAATTAAAAAAGGATTTGAGACAGAAAGCAAAATAATTACAGTTAAACCGTCAGAGGAAAGAAAGTTCTTTGTAAAGCTTAGACAACCAGTATTCTCTTCTGATGGCAGATTTGTAGATCATAGAAATGGTACTGTCACAGATACAAAAACCGGTCTCATGTGGACCAGAGAGGATAGTTACGTTCACCTTGGCAGATATTTGAATTGGGAACAATCGAGGTCATACGTTAGCAAGTTAAGCATGGGCGGATATGGTGACTGGAGACTTCCTGCAGTTGCAGAACTAAAGGAAATATATGAAATAAAAAAATCAAATACAGACAAGGATGGCGACATCATACATATTGATCCTATTTTCTCTAGTGGTGGAACTTTCTGGAACTGGTCATCAGAAGAGCAGGGTAAATGCTGTGCCAAAGTCTTTCTTTTTATCGATGGCAGCGTAATCAAGAACGACCGGATGTTTTCCTATGAGAGGGGGGTACGCGCTGTTCGTCCCTGAGTTTCAAGATTTACCGCAACCCACCGAACTGTAAGCGTTTACAAATATTCTAAATTCTGAAATCATCCGCTAATAATTTAATAACAGATGCCATTTTCAGTTTGGCTAATCCGATACCGGCCTCAGAGGACAGCACTAAGACCAGGTGTATGTGAGCTTTGCCGGGATGGACCTTGAATGGATCCTCGCCTTCATTTAAGCACCGCACAAGTATATGAATACGATCCGTCTCTATATGGATCATTTCACAGCTACCGGCCCCCATGTCCTGAGATGCCTTTTGGGCATTAACCAGTATATTGTTGGCCAATATAGCGATTTCCATTAAATTCAATTCTCCGGCCGGCAACATGACAAGTGGTTCACCGGTTGGCGTAAGAATCCCCACACCTGCAAAATCTATAATTGATTTAAACGGCTCCAACTTTTCCTGTGCTGTCATAATGCCTGAGTCTCTTAATTTATCCTCTATTTCAGGTTGTGATACTAAATGTTCTTCGTGTTTTGCTTCTATGTAATCCGGTTTTGCTTCATCTTCCTTTTTGTCTACCAGGAAATCGATCTCTTCGATCTCATCAATCCCCTTTTCTTCAATATCCTTTATCTCATGTTCTTCAAGTTGCTTTGAGGCTTCATCTTTAATTTTACAAGACTCCATCAAGACAAAAGAGAGCGGCGAGGTGATGGTCTTAGTCTTGTTTTTGCATAAATAATTAATTTCTATCTCTGTTTCATCCCAACCAATGATTTCGTAGGCTGCCTGCTCACCTTCCGATGTTTCGGTCTTGGCATTGATTAGCTCTCCTTCCAGAAAATACAGCCTGCCGATACATTCATTGGATGTTACCGTAAGAGTACAGGTTTTCCCTTCCATTTCCAGAAACTGCAGGAACGTGCCCAGAGTGATGCCTTTGATATGGCCTTGAGAGTCGTCCCTCGCAACGTATTGGCGGATGTTGTCTGCCAGCACATCGAAGTCCAGTGGTTTTTCCAGGTATTGAGTGGCACCCATAGTAAGAAGTTTTGCTTCCATGTCCGGGGTGCCGAATGCTGTCATCACGATTGTTGGTATGTCAGGAAAATGTCTGGTCAAATATGCCAAGAGCTGAAATCCGTCCATTTCAGGCATTTTCAGGTCTGTAACAACCAGGTCGATTTTGGTGGAATTCAAGATTTTGAGAGCTTCCTTTCCATTGAAAGCTATCAATACATTGAATTCATCAGAATATGACTTGAGACCGTCTGAAAGACTGAGCAGGAAAACTTTTTCGTCGTCTACTATCAAGACATTTTTCATGCCGGGGTTTCCTCTAAACCTGAATTGAGCGATTAGCTGTTAGCCATTAGCGTTTAGCTTTGAAAAATCAAGATATTATCAGAACATCCTGTAATCATTAAGCTAATAGCTAACCGCTAAAGGCTAATCGCTCAAATTAGCTACTATTATCATGACCTTCCGGAATAGATATTGTTACGGTAGTACCTTTGTTTTTTACACTGCTGATCGCTATATTGCCGTTCATTTGAGCTAACATTTTTTTTGTGAGAGTTAGTCCAAGGCCTGTACCTTGCGGCTTAGTAGTATAAAAAGGCCTGAAAAGATTTCTTTGTTGTTCCCAAGTCATACCACGTCCGTTGTCCATAATGTTGATCCATATCAGGCTTTCCTTTCTTTTTATAGTTATGACAATTTCCGGTCTTTCAGAATCGTTAAGGGCATCATAAGCATTAATCATGATATTCAACATTACCTGCTGAAGTGTCCTGGGATCAACACGAGCATATTTAACATCCGGAGAGAATATGGTTTTGATATTAATATTCCTTTTCTCAAAGTCGTTTTTTACTAAAGGAAGAAATTTTTCCATAAAGGATGGCAGTTTTACATTACAGATATGCAACCTTTCAAACATATTGAAACTTTTTAAGGACTTAAGAAGGTATTCCATTCGGGATATCTCGTTCAGGGCACGGTCCAGAAATTCCAATATATCTTTTGAAGAATACCGGTTAAGATTTTTTTGCAGAACACTCAAGGCCATTTTCAGGGAATTGAGAGGATTGCCGATTTCGTGTCTTATTCCGAAAAAAATATATCCTATATTATTCATCATATTTGCAGCTTCAGCGATTGATTCAAGTCTTGCTTTCTCTGTAATGTCACTTATGAATATCCAGAGATATCTATTGGACACAGTATAAACCGAATAACCTAAGAGCCTGCCTCCATACCTCAGTGTCTTTTGAGACGTGATATCCTCTATGTGAATTTTTTCTATCTTTTCGGGAAGAAGAATGGCACTGAGTGCTTTGTAATCTTTAGGAGCAATAGTTTCGAACATATTAGTGGCGGTTTTGTTCTGAAAAACAACGGTTTTTTCTTTGGAGTCAAATGCAATCAGGCCTAGATTGATATTTTCCAGTATATTGGCATAGATACAAATTCCATGGCATAGTTCTTTGCTGAAAGGGCAATGCCTGTTACTATTATTCAGAGGCGTGTTCATTGCTATTTGGCCGGAGTTGATAGGCTGTCTCCTTTTTCAATTCTGAACCGCCTGCCGGTGTGATTACGAGAACAGGAGATCCAGATCCTCCCTGGATAGCTGCCGCAGCATGTCCTGCCCACCACTCAGGATGGCGCTGACCAACTCGCGCTTTTTCTCCTGCAAAGCAAGGACCTTCTCTTCTACTGTTTCGGCTGTAATGAAGCGATAGGTAAATACTTTTTTGTCCTGTCCGATGCGGTGGGTTCGATCGACCGCCTGAAGTTCAACTGCCGGATTCCACCACGGATCTACAATAAATACATAATCCGCTGCTGTGAGATTAAGCCCCAGGCCGCCGGCCTTAAGGCTGATAAGGAAGAGCTTTATATCTTCGTTGTCCTGAAAATTGCGCACCCTGTCTTTACGTCTTGCCTGGGGCGTCCTCCCATCAAGGTACTCATATATTATACCGGCATTATCCAGAGAATGACGGATCAGGCCCAGCATTTTGGTAAATTGGGAAAAGACCAGGGCCTTATGTCCACCGGAAATGGCCTTTTTTATCAATGTCATGAGATTATCCAGCTTGCCTGATCCTGCGCTATCCTCTCCGATAAGGGCAGGGTGGTTGGCTGCCTGGCGAAGCCTGAGGAGTCCCTCCAGTATCTTTATGCGGCTCCTGTTGAGACCCTGCCGTTCTATAGTTGCCAATATTGAGGCCCGGTAGTGGTCCCGAACCCGGGAGTAAATCCTGGCCTGTCCATCGGTCATGGGACAGAGTATTACATGCTCCATTTTTCCCTGAATTTCTTTGGCTACGGCCTCTTTATTACGCCTGAGAAGAAAAGCCTTTACCATTTTTTTAAGGATATGCCGGGCCGTTTTATCTCCCCGGGCTATAGGTTTTGCAAACCTCCTGTCAAAGACCGCCCTGGAACCCAGGAGTTTGGGATTTAGGAATTCCATCTGGGACCAGAGCTCTCCCACGTTGTTTTCAAGCGGCGTGCCCGTAAGACATAGCCTGTGCCTGGCCCTGAGCAGCCGCACTGCTTTGGCAATCTGGGAATTGGAATTTTTGATCGCCTGGCTTTCATCCAGAATGATATAATCGAACTGCAAATCTCTAAGAATTTCTATATCGCGTCTCACCAGACCGTAGGTGGTGATTACCAGATCAGTTTGATCTAATTCTTTAATAAGGTCTGAACGATTGTTTCCTACATAGGCAAGTATTTTTAAATCAGGGACAAAACGCTTTGCTTCTGCCTGCCAGTTAAACAGGACAGATGTCGGGCTCACTACAAGGGATGGCCCTTGTTTTCCATTTTCCAGCTCTCCTGCGAGCCATGCAAGGACCTGTACTGTCTTGCCGAGCCCCATGTCATCAGCGAGTATGCCTCCAAAACCGAACTTCTTTAAAAAGGCAAACCAGCCCAAGGCATCCTCCTGGTACGGCCGAAGGACTCCTTTGAAACCAGCAGGTACAGGGACCCGTTCAATTCCCGAGAAGTTTTTCAGGGCATTTTTTATCTCAAGGAAACGCTGGTCAACGGACTTTACTTCATTCTCTTCCAGCAAAACGTCCAGGATCAAGGCCTGGGTCGATGAGAACCTGAGCGTCTTGCCGCGATTTTTTTGTCCCGACGCAGCACCCAGTTCAAGCACGGGCAGGTTGTGGGAAAGCCACTTATCGGGAAGCAGCCCTGTGCTTCCGTCACCAAGCATAACAGTCTGTTCTCCCCTTAGAAATGCCTTAATGGCCTTTGGCAACGAGACTACATGTTCTCCAAAGGATATTCCGCCTTCTAAATCAAACCAGTCTATGCCGGATGAGATACTTAGTTCGGTAATGCGACCTCCCCTGAAAGGCTTTCTGTTTTGTCCCTGGACCCCCCAACCCTCGTCTGTCAATTCTGAGAGGACTTCGGCCGCCCCTTTAATGTCCCTTTGAAATAGTTGCTCTTTTTGCCGAAATCCCTTGGCAAGCAGTTCCGTTAAGATCTCGGATTCGGCATCCTTATTTCGTTTTACCCGTTGCCATCTTTCAGTATCCAGCACAGAGGGCCTTGGATCATGCCAGTCTATTTCCAGATCTTCATAGTTCATAAAGACCTGGGCCTTTAAGAGACCTTTCTCAAGCTCCACTATAAGTAAAGGTTTTGGAAGTAAGTCCTGTATGGTTTTTGGTGCTATTCCCTCCGGCAGGCGAATTTTAGGGCTGCCTGGAAGGGATTCTGTCTGGACTACAAGGTCCCGGATGTCTTCCCGGGATATCTCTATTTCCTCTGATCTCAACGCGGCCTTTATCCACGAAAGGCTGGGTCCTGGTAACTCGAACAGATATGCGTCATATATGAAAAGCACCGGCGAGGTATGAAAAAAAACAGGTATATTCGAAAGCAGCACGTCCTTGCCATCTATTTTCAGCCTTACTGATGGCACGAGCTTGAACCCTTTTTTTTTCTTTTTGGCTTTTTGTTCTGCTGTCAGCTCCAGCAATGCAGCAGAGGGGACTGCTTTATGGAGGGGGTCTGCCAGTGGTTTCTTGGCTGAGTGAAAAACTCTGCAACGTTTTGTCTCGGCCAGCAGAGGCAGGACGAGTTCAAGGTCTCTTGGTTCTAAGGCAAGATCTACCAAATCTCTGTGAGTCGGCTGGTAATACCGGAAAAAATCATTTCTTGGCGTTCTCACGGATACATTGTCCAGCATGGCAATTATGGCACGATCCACCCTGGAAAGACCCCTGTGTTCTATGGTGGCTGCCTGAAGTTTCCGTTCTCTTCCCAGGGTATTATCTTTTCTAAGGTACCTTTCAAAGGCAGATACCTCTACGGCCAACGAAGTGACATTCAGATCGTAGCACAGGACGAACTTGCTGGAGCCATCCAACCATGGAGGGGCTGTCGGTTTTCCTTGCCAGAGGGCATCTGTAAACAGTATCCGCCAATCGGTCTTTTCCTTAGGCCGGTCCTTTTTATGTTTGTCATCGCTGGAAAGGGTCGGCATCCCCCCTGCTGCCAAGACCCTGTCTGCTTCAACTATGGCTGCCCACAGGTGTTTGCAGGGAAAACCCTGTTGAAAAAAGGGGCAGGTACAGGAAACGTGAATTTTGCCGTCTCCTGAATGTCTGTCAACTACCGTTGCTGTATAGAGCTTTGAGCCCTGGACTGCAGCTAAAATTCTTTCCTGTGAGACCTCTTTCAGTATGGCCCTTCCCTGCTCGGTATAATACTCACCGCGTTGGCGTATCACAGGCAGAAAAGAGTGTCTTAGCCGATCCTTCCAGAAACCTGCTTGATCTTTGCCCCTTTTGTTTCTAAAAAGCTTCCGATCCATATCTGTGCCGTAGTTTCTGTATTTTTTTGATGAAATAGCTTAAAAGCAAGTTTTTAGTATACACTGTTTTTGTAAATAAAGCAGTTAA
>JAUWHV010000016.1 GCA_030605675.1 Deltaproteobacteria bacterium
GCACTAGAGCCATTGAAAAACAAATTGCCAAATTACAGAAAAGCAACCAGTTAAAACGGATTGGGCCGGCAAAAGGCGGCCATTGGCAAGTTAATAGATAAAGTTATCAGAGGACAGTTATCAGTTTTCAGTAACTGCCTACTGATAACTTTTTTACTATGAGCAATATTCAGGAACCACTCAAAAAAATCTTTGACCGCCACCGTATCGTCTTCTGGTACGACACTGACAAAGAGTTGCGTGCTGACTATGAGGCCCTTGACCTGCCTAATGTCATTAAGGTTGAACCGGACAACGAGGATGTTGAACAGTTTTATCCAAAGGCTAACCGCTAATGGCTAAAAGCTAACCGCATAGGTTGAAAAAAAGCATGTCCATACTTGATCCGGTAACACTTGAAGTCTTCAAGCACCTCATCCTGGCAATTCCCGAAGAGATGGGGGCGAATCTCAGGCGGACCGCCTTTTCTCCGAATATCAAGGAGCGTCTGGATGAAAGCTGTGCATTGTTTGATGCCAGAGGTCGTCTCATTGCCCAGGCCGAGCACATCCCTGTACACCTCGGGGCCATGCCATCGGCTGTGGAGGCCGTTGCAGTTGACTTCCCCGAGATGAGTCCAGGGGATCAGGTCATTGTGAACGATCCGTACCGGGGTGGATCTCATCTGCCGGATATCACCTTGATCGCACCTTTTTTCTGGGAGGGCAAGCTGAAGGGATATGCCGTTAACCGGGCGCATCATGCCGATGTGGGCGGGGACACGCCCGGGTCCATGCCGGGATCGAGCAGCACACTTTTTGAAGAAGGCATTGTCATCCCTCCTACCTTATTTGTTAAAAAATGCATCATCCAGGATCATGTGCGAACAATTTTTGAAAAAGAGACAAGAAACCCTGCAGAACGTATTGGAGATTTGAATGCTCAAGTAGGGGCAAACCGCCTCGGCGTATCAAGATGCATTGATTTCATAAGCCGCTATGGGGAAAGGGCCTTTGACCAATTCGTAGAGGCCATCATTGACTATGCCAAATCGAGGGTGACTGCCCATCTATCTGACTTGCCTGATGGGGAGGCAGAAGCGATTGAGTACCTGGATGGTGAAGATAATCCCGTTCCCATACGTGTAAAGATCCGGATTCAGGGTGCGAGCTTCGAGGCGGATTTCACAGGCACAGCCCCCCAGAGCAGGGGAAATGCCAACACACCCCTGAGCGTAACCAGGTCAGCGGTATATTATGTGCTCAGGTGCCTTCTGCCTCCGGACATCCCGCCAAACCACGGATGTTACGAAAACGTGCAGGTGACAGCACCTGAGGGCTCTCTCCTCAACCCAAGGCCACCGGCGGCAGTCAGTTCCGGGAATGTAGAAACATCCCAGAGGATTGTTGACGTGCTCCTCCTTGCATTAAAGGATCTTTTACCTGATCAAATCCCTGCCCAGGGACAGGGCACCATGAATAATCTTGCAATCGGATGGGAGAAGAAAACCTATTACGAGACCATTGCCGGCGGGATGGGTGGCAGCCCGAAATGCGACGGAGCAAGTGCTGTTCAGGTCCATATGACCAACACGGCCACCACTCCGGTTGAAGCCCTTGAGAGCGTCTACCCGATAAGGGTCGTGAAGACCGCTCTAAGGGACGGTTCAGGGGGAGAAGGTTTTCATCCGGGGGGGATGGGTCTTACCCGTGAATTCCTTTTTCTGGAAGATGGGATTGTATCCATTCAATCTGAAAGAAGACGCTTTCCACCACAGGGAATAGGCGGCGGGAATGACGGGAAGTGCGGGTCAAATCTGTTGAGGCGAATTGACGGCACAACAATAAGGCTTCCCGGTCGATGCACCTTCAATGCCCTGAAAGGGGAAAGGCTGATCATAAATACGCCGGGCGGCGGTGGATGGGGGCAAAGAAAATGAAAAGGGGACGTCGTTAATTCGTTTTTGACGTCGCTTTCCGGCAAACTGGTAAACAACGTCCCCTCGGCTTTCTCCAGCCCTCTTTTTTACATTGTCCGGCTACTATTTCAATGGGTAGCAGGAGCAGCTTCCTCAGCAGCAGGAGCGGCCTCTTCAGCAGCAGGGGCAGCTTCTTCCACTGCCGGTGCTGCAGCCTCTTCTGCCGGAGCTACGGCCGTTGTCTCGGCTGGTGCAGTAGTGCTACCTTCTTCCTTGCAACCAACAAAACCAAAACACATCAATGCTGCAAGACATACCAATACAATTAATTTTTTCACTTTAATTATTCCTCCTTTTCGTGACAAATCTCTACCATCTTCTCCATTTCTTTCCTCGGCAGGAGCAGTCTATTCTTCTCCGATTACCGATGTGATATAAAAGCCAGCATATTATTAATTAGCAGGGGCAGCTTCCTCAGCAGGAGCAGCCTCTTCCGCCGCCGGTGTAGCCTCTGCCGGTGCAGTCACATTTGCTGTCTCTTCTATTACGACCACAGTTTCGTCCGGTGTAGTGCTCCCGACTTCCTGTAAGCCCATGAAACCAAAACACATTAACATCGCAAGAGATACCGACACAATAGTTCTTTTCATTTTAATTTCTCCTTTTTTGAAATGAAAAATTTCATTTCATAATCCATTTTTTCTTAAACTACATATGTGTTCATTAAAGCTTCTATTATACAGCAAAGAATATACCAAATTGCGTTGATCGAATTAACTCCCTGATTTTAAAGAATGTTTGTCGTGAATGAATAATATCGAGAGGATATTTTTAGGGATCATCCTACATAGAGTGAAGGGCGAAATATTTTACACAAGCTAACTACCTGTTAATTCAATATTTTTATATGCAGGTTTTTTCATACGCCTTAGTCCTTTTCCCGGTCGCAGCAGCCAATATGCTGTGTTCATACA
>JAUWHV010000147.1 GCA_030605675.1 Deltaproteobacteria bacterium
TTATTAATATCATTATAGATTTCCGTCAAATTTTCTCTCAATTCATCCAAAGTTCTACCCTGGCTTTCATAATCAGGGTATTCTTGGATATGCCCGACAAACCAGTCTTTTTTCTTTTTATAGAAGATGTTGAATTCCATAGTTGTCTCCTCCGTTGTGTTTTGAGTGTTTTGAAAGTCATGAAATGTAATCCGCCTGCGGCGGAGGGGGGCTCGTATTAGTTACTTAGGCTGCTTGGGTTAGTTCGGCTTGTTGTCCCGGTCAAGCTTCATCAGAACTAACAAAAGGAGTCATAAAAGCAACCCTTCCGCCGGCTCTTTGTACCACTCAGGTTCAGTATCTCTGATGAACTCAATAAACTCCTGGGTGGGGACAGGAGAAACAAAGGTGTCAGGATGTTCTTTTATGTCCTCAAGATACAATTCTATGGCTTTTCTCAGATTTTTCTCAACAGATACCAAATCTTCTCCTCTGGCCGAAACATTTAATTAATCTCTTAAACCTTCAGCTATGCTGATGGTCCCAGCTTTGCTATGCGGGTAAGTGGGAGTATTTTTTCACCGCCCGCTTCGCTCAAGACGCAAAGTTCGCAAAGAAAAAAAATCTGGCCTTGTCCGTTGAGGAAAAGCGCATGAGAATCGAACCTGCACATCCTCAGATTCCCGTTTTCCGCCAGTGTGAATTGTTTGGGCTGGCCCGTTCGAGTTTCTATTACGAGCCCCAACGCGACGACCGCTTACCAGCTTGGGGCTAAAACACGGTTTTTACCAAATAAGTGCGGTTATCAGTCAACGTTGACACTAAGAAATGTATGGGAACCGGAATTTACCCGTTTTTCCATGAGCGTTATTTTAGGAAAACAAACAATCCTAAAACATGAAGGATCGCTAATTTAGTTTAATCCCTTGACTCTTGCCTTGTCTCTCGTTATTTTAAGTTATAGCATTAAGCTAAAATAACACAAGGTTTTATTTTAGGATCCGGCAGAACAGTGAAACGGGAACTCCAGGGACATTACGTGACCATATCAACGGTGGGTGAGAAGGCTCGGGCCTTTGTTCCCGCTCCGCTGCCGCCGAAACCGGCCATTGAGTGGACGCCGGAGCTGCGCAGCAAATTTGACCAGGCGTGGCTTTCGATCGGCCAGCTGGATAGTATCTCAACCTTCCTGCCGGATATCTCCTTGTTTCTTTATATGTACGTTCGCAAGGAAGCGGTACTCTCCTCCATGATTGAGGGGACCCAGTCATCGCTTTCCGACCTTTTGCTTTTTGAACTGGATATAGAGCCTGGCGTACCGATGGACGATGTCCGGGAGGTGAGCAACTATGTGGCTGCCCTGGACTATGGACTGAAGCGACTGGCCGAGGGTTTTCCGTTGTCACTGCGTCTGATCAGGGAGATGCACGGTGTGTTGCTCTCCAGGGGTCGGGGCAGCGACCAGGCCCCCGGTGAATTTCGCAGAACCCAGAACTGGATCGGAGGCACCCGGCCCGGCAACGCGGCATTTGTTCCTCCGCCAGCCGAGCAGGTGCTGGAGTGCATGGGTAAACTGGAGTTGTTTCTGCATGACCAGCCGGAACCTACCCCAGCGCTCCTCAAGGCCGCTCTGGCCCATGTGCAGTTTGAGACCATCCATCCGTTTTTAGATGGTAACGGCCGTCTTGGCCGCCTGCTGATCACGCTGCTTTTGTGCGAACGGAAAGTGCTCCGGGAGCCGATGCTCTACCTCAGTCTCTACTTCAAGACACACCGCCAGTATTACTACGAGCTGCTTAACAATGTGCGTCTGACCGGTGACTGGGAGGCCTGGCTCGATTTCTTTGCGGAGGCGGTCATTGTCACCGCCAGTCAGGCTGTGGACTCGGCCAGGCAACTTATTGATCTTGCCAATGAGGACCGTGACAGAATCAGCCGCCTTGGCCGGGCGGCGGTGTCAACGTTGCGGGTTCATCGGGCACTGATGGAGCGCCCAATCACCACGTCTGGATGGCTGGTGGAAAAGACGGGCATCACTCCGGCCACGGTCAACAAGTGCCTGGGACATCTTGAGCGTTTAGGCGTTGTCCTGGAATTGACCTTGCGTAAGCGCAACCGGCTCTTCAGCTATGTGCGGTATGTGGAAATAATGAATCAGGGGACAGAGCTGCCTGGCTGAAAAAGGATGTTGTCCAGACTTTAAAAGAATCTTGTCATTTTACCCTCCTCTCATAGACAACTCACCTGTCCGACGGGGTGAATCCCTCTGGCTTATAGCCTGGATTAAGGTGGTACACCGCGGGTAAGCTGCGGTAATTCTCATCAAAATCCAGTCCGTAACCCACCAGGAACCCACGGGGGATATCGAACCCAACATAATCCACTTCTATCGGCACTTCTCTTCGCTCCTTTTTGTCGATCAGGCAGCAAATTTTGACAGAAGCCGGATTGTGCAGCTTCAGCACCTCTTTCAGGTATTTGAGTGTGTAACCTGTATCTACTATATCCTCCACCACCAGGATGTCCTTGTCCTTAATGTCAAGCTCTATGTCCTTGGTAAAGCTTATCCGGCCCGATGACTCTGCCTGAGAGCCATAACTGGCCAGGCGTACAAAGTCGATCTGCAAGGGGGTTTTTATTTGTCGGATAAGATCCGCCATGAAAATAAAGGCCCCGTTAAGAATCCCGATGAGCACCATGGGACGTCCATGATAATCCTTGGAGATTTGCTCTCCTAGCTCATGTACCCGCGCCTTAATGGTTTCAGATGACAAGACCTCCCGAAGTTGATCCTTATTATCCAAGATTAATCTCCTCTCTCGTGACTGTTCACACTCCGTGGCAAGGAGTGAATAATTACCCTCTTTTGGCAGTCTTCCTTGACAGCCTGCTTTTGCAAATTAACTTACATTTGAGTTGTTTGCCAGTGTCGACCTAAAAAGTATGGAGGTCAAATCAGTTATGCCAATTTATGAATATACATGCAAGAAGTGCAACAAGATTTTCGAAAGTCTTGTGCTTTCATCCAGGGATATTAAGGGGATTCATTGTCCTGAGTGCGGATCGGGGGAAGTGGAGAAGATGCTGTCGAGCTTTAGCTCCGGTTCATTAACAGGGCCGGTTCCCGGCGGTCTGAGTAGCGTATCGAGCTGCGGCTCCTCCCGCTTTGAGTGAACTTGACATTCCCAGCCGTTGGCTGGTCAATTGGAAATTATCAGGTAGAGCTTCTTGTAAATCCAAGGCATATCTCTTACATTCTTTCTTTTGACTTAACCGTTCACATTCCTCGACTGCCAGGCAGGGAGTGAATAATTACTGAGGAGGTCAGGCGTTTTATGCTACAGATAGAAGATCTTTGGGTAGAAGTACAGGGCCGGGAGATCCTCAAGGGGATCAACCTCCGGATAGGACCGGGCGAGACACACTGCCTGTTTGGTAAAAACGGTTCGGGGAAAACAACGTTGCTCGTGACCTTGATGGGTTTTTCCGGTTACAAGGTCAAGCACGGTCGCATACTCTTCAAGGGAGAGGATATTACGCACCTGCCAATTAACGAAAGGGCCAAACTCGGCCTTGGGCTGTCCTTTCAACGCCCTCCTACCCTGAGGGGCGTAAAGCTTAAGAACTTGTTGGCCTTATACAGCAAGGAAAGCGATGCCGGGAGCGAGTTAGCTCTTGCTTATAATTTTGAGGATTTCCTGGGAAGGCAAGTGAATCTCGGTTTTTCCGGTGGTGAGATAAAGAAATCCGAACTGCTCCAGCTTTTGGCCCAAAGTCCTGATCTGTCACTTCTTGATGAGCCGGAATCCGGTGTAGATATTGAGAACCTGGATGTTATATGTGCGATGATCCGCAAGCTGTTACAAAAAGAACTGCGCAAACACCGCCAGAAGTCCGGTCTGATAATTACCCACACCGGACTTATACTCAACTACGTAAATGCTGACAGGGGACACGTCATGTTGAACGGGCAGATATACTGCCACGGAAACCCCCGGGATATATTTGAGAGAATCAAGAATTATGGCTATGAAGAATGCGCCAAATGCCGTCTATTCGAACAAGGCTTTAAGATATGAATTATTCAGAAAATTATTACGATACAAATGACTTAAGTGATGAGGACCTGCTGGAGACCTTCACGCCCGCCTCTGAGGTAGAGGGACCAAAAGATATAGGGGAGTTTGAAGAAGAAGAGCTTGAAAGACTCAAGCAGACCGGAATCGATCTTACAACTCCGGATAGGACAGGCACCTTTATTCAGACAAACTCAAGTGTCCAGAAGTGTGATTGTGAGTCACCGGGCGTAGAGCTGCTTCCCATCACAGAGGCGCTCAAAAAATACGACGGGCTCAAGGACTATTGGTGGAAGCTTGTATCAGCAGAGAAAGATACTTTTACCAGAGAAGCTGATCAGGAACTCGATAACGGTTATTTTATTAGGGCTCTTCCTGGTGAAAAGGTAATTTATCCACTCCAGACCTGCCTTTACATGCGGAATGAAAATATAGCCCAGCGCGTTCACAACATAGTGATAGCAGAAGAGGGTT
The DNA here is from genome assembly GCA_030605675.1 of Deltaproteobacteria bacterium. GTDB lineage: Bacteria > Desulfobacterota > Dissulfuribacteria > Dissulfuribacterales > UBA3076 > UBA3076. The sequence goes on from JAUWHV010000147.1 coordinate 4,530, forward strand.
CTGAGCTACATATCATCACAGGATGCTCCACCCATCCCCATCTGAAGTCAGGGCTGCACATAGGGATATCTGAATTTTATGTCAAAAAGGGGGCAAAACTCACCTTTACCATGATCCATAACTGGGGTGAAAATGTCTACGTGAGACCCCGTACGGGTATCAGGGTAGAGGAGGACGGCGTTTTTCTCTCCAACTACATCTCCCTTAAGGGGGTAAAGTCCGTCCAGACATTTCCAACAGCCACTCTTGCCGGTCCAAATGCCCTGGCCCGCTTTAACTCTGTCATCGTGGCCCCTGAGGGCTCAGATATAGACACTGGTGCCAAAGTCATACTTAAGGCCCCTGGAAGCAGGTCCGAGATAATATCCAGGACCATATCTTTCGGTGGCCGGGTAGTGGCCAGGGGACACCTTGTCGGCCTTGCCGCTAATATTAAGGCACACCTTGAATGCCAGGGCCTGATATTGGCAGAACACGGCGTGATTCACGCCATACCCGAGCTTGAGGCCCATGTGGCGGATGTGGATATGTCCCACGAAGCAGCCGTAGGCCGAATTGCCCAGGAGGAGATCGAATACCTCATGGCCCGGGGTCTTGATGAAGAAGAGGCTACATCCACCATAGTCCGGGGATTCCTGGACGTAAGAATCAACGGTCTGCCCCCGGAGCTGAACAAAGAGCTGCAGGAGGTTGTGGAGGAGTGCCATAAGGGAATGTAGGGAGTTAAGAGTTAAGAATTAGGGATTAGGGTAGCAGTTCATGGCTTGAAATTGGAAATTGGAAAGTAGAAATTGGGTAAGAGGAACAAAAAGGTTCAGAACACCGTGGGATACCAGATAATACGATCATCAGTACAAAAGCATGAAGGCCAAATTTCCAATTTCTATTTTCTAATTTCAACGCTCCATGAACGCTTACGGATTAGGAAATAGTGAAAATAGGTCTGGCACAGTACGATCCTACAATAGGGGGCTTTAAGCACAATATAGCCCAGATGGTTCGACTTGCCGGAAAGGCCAGGGACAATGGGTGTGAATTGGTTATATTCCCTGAGCTTGCAGTATGTGGTTATCCCCCACGGGATCTGCTGGAACGTAAAGAATTTATACAGGACAACCTGCAGGCCATGGATTGGCTGATGTCCGAGGTGAAAGGGATTGCCGTCCTGTGTGGTTGCGTTTCACTTAATACCACAAGTGCGGGGAAACCCATACACAATACGGCCATCCTGTTTGAAGAGGGAAAGGTCCTGGCCAAGGTGCACAAGCAGCTCCTCCCCAGCTACGATATCTTTGATGAAACCAGGTACTTTGAGCCAGGGACCGGGAGTACGCCTATATCCTTTAAAGGACTCTCTTTTGGCATTACGATATGCGAGGATATCTGGAACGATAGCGACATCTTCCATGAACATAACTATCCTGTGAACCCTGTGGCTGAACTGGCAGAAAAGGGGACTGATGTCTTCATCACAATAAATTCGTCTCCATTTGACATAGAAAAAGCCGCCTTTCGTTATCATATCTTGAGTCACCTTGCCATCAAATACCGCAGACCTTTTTTTTATATCAATGCAGTCGGTGGGCAGGACTGTCTGATATTTGACGGTAGCAGTATGGCCGTTGATCATACTGGGAAGATCATGGCCCAGGCAAAGGATTTTACAGAGGATTTGGTCACA
>JAUWHV010000024.1 GCA_030605675.1 Deltaproteobacteria bacterium
CCAGGAGACCTGACGCGATAAGAATCATCTCAGTAAGACGGTCCAGGAAACAGGAGGTCAACCTTTATGAGCAAAAATAAAATTGCAAAAAATACGGAAGAATTCGATCGGCGCTTTGATGACGGCGAGGATATTCACGACCTTATAGATATATCAAAGGCCAAGATTATTAGGTATGGAAAAAAAGTACGTATTACCCTGGATGTTGCGGAAAAACTCGTCAAAGACATTGATAGCATCAGGGCCGCCATCGGCGTAGACAGGGGCGCACTAATCAAAGTATGGCTACACGAGAGAGTCCAAAAGGAAAAGGCTCTGGGTGTAGAACATTAATACATACGCTTTAAAGCGCGTCTGATCCAGACCGACAACTGCAACGAGGAGGCTCTTGCGAATTTGTATCAAGTCGCTGGACAATTGGAGCATGAGATATCTAAAAGCTGACATCAGCTAGGAGAGGGGCTCTGAGGGACATTGTTTTTGAATGAAACTTGGCGGGTGGAATAAATGGCCATAAAGTGTTTCTATGCCAAGACAAGCCAGACTGGATGCCCGCCCGCCTCGCCTGAGCCTCGCGATAGCGGGCAGGCCACCGGAACACTTCATCATGTAATGAGGCGTTGGATTGAAGGGACAAAGATCTTTAAGTTCATTCAGAAACAGCCCCGTAGTTCAAATATGAGAAAGAGCCGTTTACTCGTTGCTTTCTTCTTTGTCGAGCCGTACGAGTAATGTGAGGCCTCGCATTTCTTCAACCCGAACGGCCTCTCCTTTTTCAATGGGCCGACCACCCCCCACCACCTCGGCTTTCCACAACTCCCCGTGGATCCGGATGTAGCCTGACGGCGCGAGCCGCTCCTTCGCAATTCCTCGTCTGCCGACCATCGAGTGCGCTTCCCCCTGACGGTCCCAGTCGTAGGCGCGCCAGACAAAGGGAAACAGGATTACATCTTTTGCTACCGAGATAGCAACGAGGCCCCACACAGACCACACAGGAAGGTCGAACCAGTTGCGAAGCTGGATCAAGATCAAGACCAGCAAAGCCGTACTGGGTACCTGGAGGAGTACATATCTCACCAGGACTCGAACAGTCCAACCCGCCTCTTTCATATTCTTTGTGACCTCCGTCACCTCGGGGTCAGGGATCAGGTCCGCGACAGTCCCCGCCTTTTTCCGTCTTTGCGCAATAGCATTTTCAGAAAAACAAAAACAGAAAAACAAGCCGGCGTCCATATTTGCAGAACTTAAAGGCAGGGGAATTAGCTGTTCCAATAGGAAAATAACGCTGTTTCTGAATGAACTTAAATCGGAATGCAAGGCTTATTGAGTAATTTCTGAACAATCACCTGACCGCTTGCTATAACTGGTCCGCCCAGCAGGATTCGAACCTGCGACCTGCGGATTAGAAGTCCGCTGCTCTATCCAGTTGAGCCATGGGCGGGTATTCAATGACCGATTCGTGTATAATCTCTTGCACAAGCCTTGTAAAGTTCCTTTCCTCTTAACCTCTTAACCTCTTAACCTCTGAATCCCTGAACCCCTGAACCATAGGCAGTTACAGATGTCTCAATACCCTTGACAAGTGATTAACCTGCATCTGCAATTCATCTAGTCCCGCATTATTGTGGATTACATAATCAGACTTCCTGGCCTTTACTTCTTGAGGAATCTGAATGACCATCCACCTGGAGGCCATGTCAATGGACATCTTTTTACGCTCTGCCAAGCGTTTGGTACAGATCGATTCTGGTGCCACGACTGAAATTATATAGTCAAAAAAGTCTTGCCAGCCTGCTTCAAAGAGTAAAGGTACTTCCACTATTACGATATTGTTTTCTGAAGCGGCTAGTTGTTGAAGTATCTGATCCATTCGTTTAAATACATAGGGATGAATAATATTTTCTACAAGTCGCCTGGTACCAGCATCGGTCAATATCATTTCAAGCATTCGGTGTCTGTCAAGGGTCTTGTCGTCCTTTAGAATCTTTGTTCCAAAGGCCTTGACAAGCTCCTTCAAAGCAGGCTTTCCCGGCTCCACGACTTCCCTTGCCAGCTTATCAGTATCAATGACTGGGAAATTTTGCTTTGATAGCATCTTTCCCACAGTGCTTTTCCCCGAGGCTATTCCCCCGGTAAGACCAATGACTTTGGCAGGCCGGTCAGAGGATCTTTTGCAAAATTTACCTTTTTTGGATATTATGTTCGGGTGCAACGGTATCGAAACCATGTCACAAGTTCATTACAGGAGAAATGGATGAAAGTCGATAGAGACACAGTTGTCACTGTCAATTATACAGTGATTGTAAAAGATGGTGAAACACCGGAAGATCTCAACAGACCCTTTACTTGCCGGTTTCTGTATGGCAGAGATCGTATTTTACCCGCCCTTGAAAAGGCATTGATCGGCCATGAACAAGAGGATGAGATCCAAGTAACCATACCGCCTGAGCAGGCCTTTGGTCCCTATAACCCGCACCTGATTAAAAAAGTACTCATTTCTAATCTTAATCATTCCGGACAATTGAAGGAAGGGGAATATTACGAAGAGTTCGGTTCAAATGGGAAGTCAATTAAATTTTATCTGAAAGAACTACACGGAGATCACGTATTAGCCGACTTCAATCACCCGTCAGCCGGGAAGTCTTTAGTTCTTAACGGCACTATTTCAGAGGTAAAGGCCGCATCCATGCTGGATATCATGGCCGCCATGAATGCATGTTCGGGAGGCGGGTGAAATCCTTGAGAATCAGGGCCAGGTAGGCCCTTCCATATAAAAATATAAGGAACCGTTCAGGGTTCAAAGGTTCAGGGTCCAGAGGAAAATTATTGCCGATTCCCTTAAATGGAGGCGCGGGCAGGCCGATGAAAGATAACTTCGTAGAGCACCTTAACGAGAAAGTCATGTTGGGAGATGGCGCCTTTGGGACCTATCTCTTTGAAAAAGGTGTAAATCTCGCAAAGAATACTGATTTGCTTAACATCAGCGATCCGGACCTGGTCTATTCCATTCATGAGGAATACATTCGGGCCGGGAGCGAACTCATTGAGACTAATACCTTTGGGGCCAATCGTTTCAAAATGCTCAAGGTCGGCCGGGAGCAAAGGGTGCGGGAAATTAACCTTAAGGGGGCTGAGCTTGCGTGTCGGGCTGCAGGGCATGAAATCTTTGTAGCTGGATCAATCGGCCCGACTGGCGTAAATTTTCCACTTGAGAGTGGTGAGATTGAGTCCGGCACAGTACAGGAGGCCTTTGCCGAACAGATGACTGCTCTGCTGGAAGGCGGGGTGGATCTTTTCATTCTTGAGACCTTTACCTACCTGGACGAGCTGCTTCTGGCCATTGAAACGGCAAAGAGAATTTTACCCGAAATTCCGATTGTGGCCCAGATGGTCTACCCGTTCCACGGGCGGACAGCCATCGGCCTGGACGCCTTGGATTGTGGCAGGGCGGCAGCCGCTGCTGGGGCCACAGTCGTTGGTACCAATTGCGGACGGGGAGTCAAGGCCATGCTTTCAGCAGTTGAGCGGCTGTCTCCCCTCAAGGATGCAGTTTTTCTTTCAGCGTTCCCCAATGCCGGACTTCCTGAGATCGTGGAACACCGCATGGTGTATTCGACACCGCCTGTCTATATGGCAGAAAAAGTAGCTGAAATGGTCAGGCTCGGAGTCCGGTTGATTGGCGGGTGTTGCGGTACTACACCAGCCCATATCCATGAATTCAGAAAGCACCTCCACATCAAGCGGCACAAGGCCACACGGGTCGTAACCGGCGTAGAGAAATCCTCTGATTTGCCCGAAGACAGAAAGGACCCCATTGGCAGGGGCGGAATGATCGAGAGCCTGAGATCCGACCGCATCCCTGTGCTTGTGGAAGTGGATCCTCCCAGGCATCTGGATATAGAGGGAGTTCTTGCGGGCGCACGAGCCCTGGCCGAGGCCGGCGCTGATGCAATCACTCTCGCCGAACATCCCCTGGCCATTCTCCGGGCGGACAATCTGTCGCTTGCACACAGGATACGGGAGGAAACCGGGATCCAGACGGTGCTTCATCTGACCTGCCGTGATCGTAATATCTTGGGGCTTCAGACACAGATCATGGGAGCTCATGTCCTTGGGTTAGAGGCCATCTTGGCTGTAACCGGAGATCCGGCCACCTCCACGGATCAGCCCGGTGTGAGCGGAGTATTCGATGTCCGCTCCTTTGGCCTGGTGCAGATGATAGATCAGTTCAACCGTGGGCTGAACATGGCAGGGGCCTCAATGAAAAAGCGGACCGATTTCTCTATTGGTGTGGCCTTCAGCTATCATCCCGCCAATCCTGATCTCCAGATCAGCAGGCTGGAACGAAAGGCCGATCTGGGTGCACATTTTGTCATGACGCAGCCAATCTTTGACCGGGATACTGTAGAGACCATGATGGAACGTACGCAACATCTGGACCTCTTGGTTTTCACGGGTATTTTCCCCCTAATATCTGCCAGGAACGCGGATTTTCTGCACAACGAAATTCCAGGCATTTCAATTCCAAGGGAGATTCGAGAGCATCTGTGGAAGTATGAAAAGGTCGAGGACCAGCGCAAGGCGGCCCTGGACCTCACCAGGAAGCTGATTGCCGACATCACTCCGTTCGCTGACGGACTTTATTTGATCAGTCCTCTCAACAAGTGGGAGATCCCATTGACGCTGGTACAGGAACTAAGAGCCTCCGGGCACTGACGCGGGGTTGCCGTTTACGGCTTGAAACTTGAAATTAGAAATTAGGTAGAGATGAAACAAAAGTATGAAGGCCAAATTTTCAATTTCAACGTTCCGTGAATACTTATAGATTATGGTTATCCCGGCAACTCTTAATACATGTATGGGAGGTGGCTGATCTTGTTAAGATCCGGTGCCGGGAAGGCCCATCCGTCATCTTTCCCGGGGTCTGAGATTTCATCTCTGGTTTCACTGATCAAACTGACTGTCAGGCGCAAGGAACTTTTTGAACCCGGGGCCAGGATAGTAGTGGCAGTTTCAGGCGGGCCGGATTCGGTCTGTCTGCTGCATATTCTGTATTTATTGAGTAGCCAGTGGGGGCTGGGCCTTGAGGTGGCCCACTTTGAGCACGGCCTCAGGGGCCGGGAATCCAGAGACGATGCCTGTTTTGTTGAGAAACTGTCCCATGATTTTGGACTAGGTTTCTCCATTGAGCATGGCAATGTCCGGGCATTTGCCGGCAAAGAAGGCATGGGAATTCAGGAGGCTGCCCGAATCCTCAGGTACGAATTTCTGGAACGTGTACGTACTGAAACAAAGAGCACGTATATTGCCACAGCACATACTGCTGACGACCAGGCAGAAGAAGTACTGCTGCGGTTGATCAGAGGTGCAGGCCTTCCGGGACTCAGCGGAATTCCATGGGTAAGAGACAACTACATAGTGCGTCCGCTGCTGGGTGTGACCAAGCAGCAGGTCCTGGGCCATCTTAAAGCCCATGACATCCCATTTGTAATAGATCAATCTAATAATAGCAGGGCATATCTGCGCAATCGCATTCGCAAAGACCTCCTGCCGCTTCTGGCTGAGGATTTCAACCCCGCTATTGTGCGTACTATTAATCGCACGGCGGAGATGCTGGCAGAAGATAATCAGTTGTTGGAAAAGATGGCAGAAGAAGCATATCAGGATTCATTGTCATTCTCTTCTCAGGAGGGAAAACTGGGCTTCAGTGTAAAAAAGGTTAAGGGGTATCCAGGGCCGATTCGCCGCAGGATTTACAGAATGGCCCTGAGGGATTTAAGATTATTCAGTGGCAGGATCAGAGCCGGCCATCTCTTGGGGATAGATAAGTTGGTTACTACCTGTAAAGACCCATATGCCTCATGCAGGCTGCCCGGAGGTGCTGTGGCATTTAGAAGATATGAAGAGCTGTTTATTTCCTCTTTCGTCCCTGAAGAACAGATTTTAGATTCAAGTTGCGGCAGTTGTTCTATAAGCGTAACCGGACTTGGGCGTTGGCCTGCCCCTTGTGGAAAGGGACACGTGGAAATTTCACTCTCGGATGTTGCAGATGACTTCAGGTCACGAAATCGAAAGGAGTATTTCAGGCCACTGTGGTTGAATCCTGAGGCTGTTAAGTTCCCTCTGGATCTCAGGACAAGAAAGCCTGGGGAAATTTTTTGGCCCCTGGGCGCCCCGGCACCTTTTAAGCTCAAAAAATTCCTGATCTCAAGCAAAATTCCCCGTGGGGTCAGAGGCTCTTTGCCATTACTCACCAGCGGTAAGGAAGTGGTGGCAGTAGTGGGCGTTGAAGTCTCTCATCCCTATAGGCTCGTTCAAACAAGCGGAAAGGCACTTTCACTTCAGTGGATAATGTAAAATAATTATTGTATTCAACTCGTTATTTTGATTTATTATGTGTTTTGATTTATGGTAATTATTCAGGTGAATAGACTGAAGGCTGAAGACTGTTAGGAAAAAATGCATTTTAAAGCCGTGTTTGGTGCAAGAATCAGATATTTCCGCCAAAGTACGGCAATCGTGTTCTTTTGACCCCTTCAGCCTTCAGTCTAAACAGCTTCAGCCTAACTACGTAAGTAGTTACTAAAAAATATACTATTGTAGCGGAGGACTACTTTTGAACACCTTTTACAGGAACTTGAGCCTGTGGCTTGTTATCGGCCTTGTAATGGTCTTTATATTCAATCTTTTTAACGAGCCTCAGAAATCCATACCGGAGATCCCTTACAGCGGCTTTTTGGAACATGTTGAAAAAGGTGAGGTGACCAGTGTCGTTATTCAAGGAGACAAACTTGACGGTGCATTTGAGAACCAGGCACCTTTTTTCACTGTAATACCTGTCCAGGATCCCGATATGATGCATTTGTTAAAAGAAAAAGGGGTTACTATCCAGGTAAAACCTGTCGAGGATACGCCTTGGTATCTTGCATTGCTGATTTCCTGGTTTCCCATGTTGCTTCTCATAGGCGTATGGATTTTCTTCATGAGACAGATGCAGACAGGGGGTGGTCGCGCTCTGTCATTTGGTCGCAGCAAGGCCAAGCTTGTTACTGATCAGAATACCAAGGTTACATTTAAAGATGTAGCAGGCATAGAAGAGGCCAAGGAGGAACTGGAGGAAATAATCGACTTTTTGAAAGATCCTAAAAAGTTCACCCGTCTCGGTGGCAGAATTCCAAAAGGTGTCCTGTTGATCGGGTCACCTGGTACAGGGAAAACTCTTCTGGCCAGGGCCATAGCAGGGGAAGCGGATGTGCCGTTTTTCACTATCAGCGGGTCTGATTTTGTGGAGATGTTTGTTGGTGTGGGTGCTTCCAGGGTAAGAGACCTCTTTGTCCAGGCAAAAAAGAATGCACCATGCATCATCTTTATTGATGAGTTAGATGCAGTAGGCCGCCACAGGGGTGCCGGACTTGGGGGCGGACATGATGAAAGGGAACAGACGTTAAATCAGCTCCTGGTGGAAATGGACGGTTTTGAGAGCGCTGAAGGGGTCATTTTGGTTGCAGCTACCAACAGGCCTGATGTACTGGATCCGGCCTTGTTAAGACCTGGCCGTTTTGATCGACAGGTAGTTGTCCCTGTACCCGATCTCGGGGGACGTGAAAAGATATTGAAGGTACACGTGAATAATGTTCCGCTTGGACCGGATGTTGAACTGTCAGTAATTGCCAGGGGTACACCCGGGTTTTCCGGGGCCGACCTTGAAAATCTTGTAAACGAGGCAGCCCTTCTTGCAGCCAGAGAAAACAAAGAGACCGTCAGCATGGCCGACTTTGAGAAGGCCAAAGACAAGGTCCTCATGGGCACCGAGAGAAAAAGCCTTATCATTTCGGATGAGGAAAAGCGCATAATTGCTTACCATGAAGCAGGACACACATTGGTGGCAAAAATTCTTCCCGGCACTGATCCGATTCATAAGGTGACCATCATACCAAGGGGTCGTGCCCTTGGGCTCACCCAGCAGCTTCCGGAAGATGAGCGTCATAGCTATCCAAGGTCATATCTTCTTAACAACCTGGCAATTCTCATGGGAGGCCGGGTGGCGGAAGAACTGATAATGAATGAATTTACCACCGGGGCGGGAAATGACATTGAAAGGGCCTCACACCTGGCGAGAAAGATGGTTTGTGAGTGGGGTATGAGTGATGGGCTTGGCCCTATAGCATTTGGCAAAAAGGAAGAACACCCGTTTCTCGGCAGGGACTTCAGCCAGGTTAAGGACTACAGCGAGGAGACCGCCCGGAGAATAGATCAAGAGATCCTGAAAATAGTGCATGATTCATACAAACGAGCCAAATCCGTGGTTCAAGAGAATATTGATTGCCTTCACAGTATTGCCAATGCCTTATTGGAGAATGAATCCCTTGATGCAGCGAACATTGAACAGATAATGAGTAACTGCCGAAAAGATACTCAGATTCAAATGACAGCCGCCTGATACTACGAGGATGGCCCTCCCCGGTTTGGCTATAAAAAAGCATACATTCCACTGGGGTTCTCGCACATATATCATGGGGGTCATAAACGTGACCCCTGATTCATTTTCAGATGGCGGGAAATTCTCTTCTCCGGAAGGGGCTAAGCGGCAGGCCGCCTCGCTGGTTGCTGCCGGAGCTGATATCGTGGACATAGGAGGGGAGTCTACCCGGCCTTTCTCAGAGCCTGTTACTTTGGAAGAAGAATTGCGCCGGGTGATACCTGCCATAAGGGAGATACGGAAAATCAGTGATTGCCCGATATCTGTTGATACTGTAAAGGCTGAAGTGGCCGAGGCCGCACTTTACGAGGGGGCTGACATTATCAACGATATCAGCGCACTGCGTTTTGATCCCAGAATGGCCGATGTGGCATCTGCCTTTGAAGCCCCTGTTGTGCTTATGCATATGAAGGGGAGTCCTGGCAATATGCAGGTGGACCCTTACTATGAAAATGTGGTTGGGGAGGTCAAGGGCTTTTTGGAAAAACGCATGGCCTGGGCCAATAGCAAGGGCATTCCCAAGGAAAAGATGCTGATTGATCCCGGCATTGGGTTTGGAAAAAGTTTTCAGGACAACCTGGTATTGATTAATCGCTTGGAGGAGTTTACCGAGTTAGGGGTGCCGGTCATGGTGGGTGTGTCGCGAAAGGCCTTTCTGGGGGCAATAGCCGGGATAAATGAGGCAGGAGAGCGTGACGTGGCTACTCTAGGTGCGATTGCAGCATCAGCCATGAGGGGAGCGGATTTGGTGCGGGTCCATAATGTTGCCCTCACCAGGCAGGTGCTCCGGGTAGTTGATGCTATTTGCAGAGAAAGTCTTTAATGAAAAAAATGTTGAATGTTGAATTGTGAATGTTGAATTAAGGTAAAGGGCATCCTTATCTCAAAAAATATGACCTGTGTGATTAAAGGTATATCTCTTTTAAATCTTCTTCCACAATTCAAAATTCAACATTCAAAATTCAACATTATCTATTTTCAGGACTCTTTACAGTGTAATCTTTAACGGGTTTCAATAAGGCCTAACCAGGAAACCATGTTTGAGAGCATTACTCAATATATACCAATAATTCGGTGGCAGGATGTAGTGGACATCTTGGTGGTTTCCTACATCATATACCGTGTCGTCCTTCTTGTCAGGGGAACCCGTGCTGTACAGATGGCAGCAGGGCTGGCTTTAATTATTGTGATTTATTTCGCAGCCGGGGAGTTGAAACTCTTCACTCTTCACTGGCTCCTGGGGACCATCCTTAGCTCTTTGTTTCTACTCATCATAATAGTGTTTCAGGACGATATTCGCAGGGCGCTGGCTCAGATGGGTCAGACTCCTTTTCCGAAACTTCGGGTAAAGACCTTCCAGGCCCTTGAGGAAATTGCAAAAGCAGTCACTACTTTAACAGAGAGCCATACAGGCGCCTTGATAGTACTTGAGAGGGATGTGGGTTTAAAAGACCACCTTGAATCAGGAGTGACAATTGACGGGCAAGTAACTCGTGCCTTGCTCTGTACAATATTTGACAAGGGGACTCCGTTACATGATGGTGCGGTAATTATTCAAAAGAATAGGCTTTCAGTGGCTGGATGCGTGCTGCCCTTGAGCACAAACCCAAGCATCAGCAAACGCCTGGGCACCAGACACCGGGCAGCTATAGGTATAACAGAACAGACCGATGCCGTAGTAGTGGTCGTTTCTGAGGAGACCGGCAGTCTCTCTGTGGCCATTGCCGGAAAAATCACCAGAGATATAGATCCCGGCACGCTCAGGCGTATCCTGCATAACGCTTTTGCAGGTGAAGAGACTGAAAAACCATGGTGGCGAAGGAGGATAGTTTAGCCTGTGCACCGGCGAGGTTCTATTCGAAAAGATTGGGTTATCAAGTTGCTCTCATTGGGATTTGCTTTGCTGTTTTGGTTCTTTGTGGTTGGACAAGAAAAGGCCGAGGTAAGCGTTTCCATTCCACTTGAACTGGTAAATATACCCGCGGGCCTGGTAATAGCCAACGATATTCCTTCTAATATTGATGTTAGAGTCTATGGTCCCAGCAGCATGATTCGCGCCATGGCTACTAAGGGTGTTTTTAGGGTAATTGATCTTAAAGACGCAACACCAGGCAAAACTACTGTTCACTTATCACCTGATAGCCTTTCTTTGCCCGGGGCGATTCGAGCACTCAGGATACAGCCCAGCAACGTTGAAATAGTGCTGGAACCTCTCGTGTTAAGTGATTTTCCGGTAAGGCCTGTTCTAAAAGGCGTGGTTGCCAAATATCACAAGGTCTTAAACACGGAAGCATATCCTCCGAGGGTGGTTATTTCAGGGCCTGAAAGTGTAATAAAGGCTATGAAGGACGTAAGGACATTCCCAGTGGACCTTGATGGGGCTTCGGATAATATTACCAGGGAAGTAGGTCTGGATCTTCAGGGACTCCATGTATCACCTGAAGAAAAGGGGACATATAAAGTCACTGTATATATAGTGCCTGCCCAGGGCACAAGGCGCATCACTCATATACCTGTACAGATCGAAACCACCAAGTCCGATGTTTTATGGTGGCCCAGAATAGTAAGCGTGACTTTACGAGGGCCCATACTGGATCTCAGAAAAATCAAAGTCACAGATATATATGTTGGGATTTCAGTGAATGGGCTTGAGCCCGGCATCCATTCGGTGGAGCCCGAATGTATTGTCCCTGGAGGATTCACATTAATGGAGATAACACCCCAAAATATCAAAGTGAATATTCCTTAATCCGCTTTTCGTCTGATAAAGGCAGGAATATCCAATTCATTGGTGTCCACTTTATCAAGGCCCTCAAAGTCTAATACTTGTTTCCCCTGATTCTTTATGTGGCTGGATATCCCAATAGGATCCTTTTGGATGTGGGTTTTCGGATCATGATCCAGTTTTATAATCTTATTCTTTTTCTTAATAGATTCTATTGGTGTAACAATGTGCTTCCCAAAGGAACGGGCATCAGGCCCTATGCCGGTGGCTATAACTGTTACCCTGATTTCTTCATCTATGTCGTCATCAAACACAGTACCCAGGATGATATTGGCGTCTTCATGGGCCTCGTCGTGAATCAAGGAAGATGACTGTTCTACCTCCTCCATGCTCAGAGTAGAACTGCTTGCGGTAATATTCATCAGGATGCCCCTGGCACCGCTTATGGAGATATCTTCAAGTAAGGGATTGGCTATGGCCATTTGTACTGCCTCCAAGGCCCTGCGTGACCCCTTGGCAACACCTGTACCCATGAGGGCCATCCCCATTTCAGCCGTGACAGTACGAACATCTGCGAAGTCTACGTTTATATACCCTCTCAGGACTATGAGGTCTGAAATGCCTCTTACTGCATAGTAAAGGACCTCATCTGCCTTTCGGAACATCTCCAGTATCGGAGTATTGGGCTGGGCAAGACTTCTGAGCCGGTCGTTTGGAATGGTTATTATAGTATCTACAACATCTTTTAATTCTTCTATTCCCTCTTCAGCAGCGCGAATCCTGCGTTTTCCTTCAAAGGAAAACGGTTTTGTCACTACTGCTACTGTAAGAGCACCCATTTCCTTACTGATTTCTGCAATAACAGGGGCCCCTCCGGTGCCGGTACCCCCACCCATTCCGGCAGTAATGAAGACCATATCGCTTCCTTCCAGCATTGCCCGGATATCATCGATGCTCTCTTCTGCGGCTTCCCTGCCAATTTCAGGTTTTGCTCCTGCTCCGAGTCCCTTGGTGAGTCCTTTGCCCAGCTGAATTTTTGTGCCGGCCCTGGACACTTCAAGGGCCTGGGAATCCGTATTTGCAGCTATGAATTCCACACCCTTGAGTTCGGAGGCTATCATACTGTTAATAGCGTTTCCGCCTCCACCTCCGATTCCTATTGCCTTTATCTTTGCAGTGAGTTTTGGCTCAATAAACTCAAAAGACATATGCTTAGTCCTCCAACTCGAACAGGTTAGGAATTGTCATTATTCAGAGCCCCTCCGAAGGCGGCTAAGAGTAAAAACACTTTACCCCAAGATTTAGTGCGCCTTTCGCATAACGAAGCGTAGCTATTCATCAATATATTGTATGAATTTGTATTTATGATACCATATAATGTAGTTTGTCAAGAGAAAAAAGTGAAAAAAACTCTATAGCCCAAATATTTCTTGATAATCAGGAAATTGTAAAATCATGGATTGAAGGTATCATAGTGATTTAATTCCTCAATTCCTCAATTCCTCAATTTGTTTTAAATCTTAAACCATGACTTCATGCGAAGGGTTACCCTGTTGAATATATTCCCGTCTCTTATCCGGAATTTCTGTTGGGGCTGATGTTCCATGCCATAGAGCACAAGGCCTACAGCAGTGGCGAACATGGGTCCGTTGACCACGTCCACCAGGCCGGAGATCCGCTGTGGAAAGCCGATTCTTGTCGGCAACTGGAATACCTGATCCGCAATCTCGGCGATTCCAGGCAGGAGGGCAGAGCCTCCGGTTATAACCATCCCTGAAGCCATCAGTTCTTTAAGTCCTGTCCGTTCTATTTCCTGGTCAACCAATGTAAAGATCTCCTCCACTCTGGGCTCAAGTATTTCAGACAGGATGTGCCTGGACAAAAGCCTGGGTTTGCGCCCTCCCACACTGGGGACTTCTATCATCTGATCTTTATCTACCAAAGAGTTGAGGCAGCTACCATGGCCTATTTTTATTTGTTCAGCCTCTTTACTGGGTGTCCTTAACCCGACTGCTATGTCATTAGTGAGGTTGTTGCCGCCAAGTCCCAGCACGGCTGTGTGTTTGATGGCACTTTCAGTAAACAGAGCAAGATCAGTAGTACCACCCCCAAAGTCCACAAGGGCCACCCCCAGGTCCTTTTCCTCCTGGGTTAAGACTGCTTCGGCTGAGGCAAGGGGCTGAAAAACGATGTCAACTACGTCAAGCCCTGCCCGGTTTGCGCACTTGATAAGGTTCTGTGCAGCCGTAACTGCTCCTGTCACTATATGTACTTTGGCTTCCAGTCTTACCCCGGTTATCCCGACAGGGTCCAGGATTCCTCCCTGCTCATCTACAATGTACTCTTGTGGCAGAATATGTATGACCTCCCTGTCAAGGGGTATGGCTACTGCCCTTGCCGCATCTATGACTCTGTCAACGTCCTCCTGTGAGACCTCCTGGCCCTTTACAGCTATCACCCCATGGCTGTTGAAGCCCTTTATATGGCTGCCGGCAATACCAATGAACACTGAGCCGATTTCACACCCGGCCATGAGTTCGGCCTCTTCCATAGACCTTTGTATGGAATCGACCGTATTGTCTATATTGACAACCACTCCCTTACGAAGACCTACAGAAGGATAAGTCCCTACGCCTATAATCTCAGCATCCTTTTTGTTGAGCTCACTCACTACTGTACATATTTTAGTAGTGCCGATGTCTAGGCCGACAATCATGTTACCGGGTCTCTCCACCTTTTCCTCTCCTAATGTTTCAGACTGGTTAAAGCTTGGCCAGGGCCGTAATCCAAATCAACCTTAACTGCTTTTTTATATGTTCCTGAGCGATAAAGTTGATACAGGACTTTTTCCGCCTTACTGAATTGGGCACTGAGATTTTCAGTATCAAAGTGAAAAGGAATACCGCTGTCAGATGTATAGAGTATTAAGGTATGTTTTTTAGCTATGTCTATTTGGCTAATATTGTTGACACCCAGAGTCCTGGTGCCTTTGCTTGCCATGGATATTAATTCCAGGGCCTTTTGAATTGGGTGATTTGGTGATTTGGTGATTTGGTGATTTTTTATGTTTTTAGGATCAATCCCGGTAATGATGGGAAGAGAGACGGGGTCTTCTGCTGAAAGTTCATCGATAATTTCACCTTGTTTATCAACCAAATACATTTTGTCAGAATTCAATAAAGCTACCGGAGTACGTTCTTTGATCGTGATCATTAGGTGATCCGGCAATTTTTTCTTAACTTCAACAGTACGGACCCAGGGATGCGCCTCTAGGGACGTTGCAATTGATTTCAGATCGAGAGATAAAAGATTGTCCTGGGCGGTCACATCGCTCAGTTGCAAAACAGCCTCTTCCGTGACGCGATCGCAGCCTTTCACCAGGACCTGACAAACCCTGAAAAGATCAGATTGACATGCCCAATGCCGGCACATAAAAAACCCTGCAAGCACAATGCACATTACGGCTATGCCGACCAATATTTTAGAATTGATAAGCCACGATACGGAAGACACAGGTTTGACAGACTTAGTCCGCGAGCCGGAGCTACGTACTGAAGACCTGAATTCTGAAGACGGCCTTCTGATTTTCATGTTTCCATACCCCAAATAGATACTTCCGGGACAAGTTCTACACCAGCCTCTTTTTTTACACGTCCTCTAATGATTTCCAGCAAGTCCATTACCTGTACGGCACTGGCTTTTCCACGGTTTACAATAAAGTTCGCATGCCTTTTGGATACCTCGGCATCCCCGATTCTAAGACCTTTGAGTCCACATTGGTCTATGAGCTTTCCTGCTGAATCTCCCGGAGGATTTCTAAAAATACACCCTGCGTTTGGTTTTCCTATAGGCTGGGTGGTTCTCCGTTTGTACATCACCTTTCTGACATTGCGCCTGATCTGATCAGGGTTGCTTTTGCCAAGTTGAATTCTTGCGGCAGAGATAAGGGCCTTGTCCGGCAGTCTGAAAGACCTGTAATCAAATTGCAATTGATCTCTCCGGAACCAGCAACTTCCGTCCGGGCCTGTAAATTGTACAGCGTCTATCGCTTCCGCCATGGAGCACTTATTGGTGCCGGCGTTCATGGATATGGCCCCCCCTACACTGGCTGGAATGCCCGAAAGATTCTCAAGACCACACAGGCCGTTGCGTGTGGACCAGGAAATAAGGGACTTCAGCCTGCATCCTGCCTCTACAGATACTGTTCTAAAGGGATGGCTATGAGGGGAATGGATGCGATTCAGGGCTGTCAGGGTCATGACT
The DNA here is from genome assembly GCA_030605675.1 of Deltaproteobacteria bacterium. Lineage (GTDB taxonomy): Bacteria > Desulfobacterota > Dissulfuribacteria > Dissulfuribacterales > UBA3076 > UBA3076. The sequence goes on from JAUWHV010000024.1 coordinate 15,468, forward strand.
AGCTTCACGCCTTTATCGTTGATCAACAGGTTGCTTCCCTGGCCCAGCACCTTGTAGGATATGGAACGATTACCGAGAAAAGAAATGGTCTGTTCAAGGGCCTTCAAGGTCCTTGGAACCAGGAATAGATGCGCAGGCCCGCCTATACGAAAGCTTGTTAGCGGTAAAAGCGGAACACTCTTGCGCACCTGGAGATCTTCTATCCTTTTTAGATCCTTAGAGAGCAAGCGCTGATTCCTTTGTCTTAAGCATATCCAGAATTTTTGGTCCTATACGCCCTATGGTACCGGCCCCAAGTGTCATGACCACGTCACCATCCTGCAGGCTTGGTACAATCGCCTGGGGGAGATCCCCACAGGCCTCTACATAGTGCACCGGGCCACCCCGTTTATCCCTGATGTTTCTTGCCAGACGTTTTCCGCTTACTCCTACTATGGGAGTTTCACTGGCTGGATAGATTTCCGTCAGCCATAGTTCATCAGCTTCCCCGAAGGCCGTGGTGAAATCGTCCATTAATGTCTGGGTTCTGCTGTACCGGTGGGGTTCAAAAAGAACCACGAGCCGGCGTTCAGGCCAACATGCCCTGGCAGCCGAGAGGGTAGCCTGTATCTCAGTAGGGTGATGTGCGTAGTCATCTACTACTGTCACCCCCTCTTTTTCACCCAATATCTCAAATCGTCTGCTTACACCTTCATATGACCTGAGACCGGTCTGGATTTTGTGAAAAGGTATCTCAAGTTCAAGCCCCAGCGCCATTGCAGCCAGGGAATTTCTTACATGGTGCAACCCGGGGACCTTGAGTTGTATCTCGCCGAGTTCGGAGTTTTGCCACCAGGCTTTGAAGTATACTCCCAGACCTTCGAAGGTAATATCTCTGGCCTGCAGATCAGACTCAGGTCCTGTCCCATAAGTCATTACCCGTTTTTTTACTGCCGGGAGCATTTCTCTGAGGTGGGGGTCATCTCCGCAGAGTATGGCAAGACCATAGAAAGGGACTTTGTCTATGAAGTCCAGAAAACACCGGATTATGGCATTCAGGTCTGTATAATAGTCCAGGTGTTCCTTGTCTATATTGGTTACTACAGCTATGCTTGGCGTAAGGCGCAAAAAGCTTCCGTCACTCTCATCGGCTTCTGCTACCAGGAACTCGCCCTGTCCCCAACAGGCATTGCTTCCCAGACCATTTACCTTCCCTCCTATGATGACCGTTGGATCAAGACCACCGGCGCGAAGCACAGAAGAGATCATAGAAGTCGTGCTGGTCTTTCCATGGGCCCCGGCCACTGCTATGCCGAACTTCTTAAGCCGCATCAATTCCGCAAGCATTTCAGCCCTTGGTATGACCGGAATTTGGGCAGAATAAGCCTCCTGAACCTCAGGGTTGTTTTCTCTGACAGCAGAGGAAATCACTACCACATCGGCACCCTGAATATTTTCAGGAGCGTGGCCCCTGTAAATTGTGCCTCCCAGTTTTTTGAGGGACCTGGTGATTTCAGTCTCACGCAAATCAGAACCCGTGACTCTATATCCAAGATTGAGAAGGACCTTTGCAAGGCCGCTCATGCCTATTCCGCCGATTCCTATAAAATGCATATGTTGTTTTTTATACATGGTTACGTACTGTAGAACCTTTCAATGAATTAGTTTCTGTTTCAGAATATGAAAAAGCATGTCCAGCCATCTCTATCAGTGCAGAGGCTATCTCTGTAGCTGCCGCGGGTTTTCCAAGTTTTCGAGCATTTTCCCCCATATTGATGAGTTTTTGAGGGTCCTCCAGCAAAGACTGTATCTCTCCCGCCAGTTTTATAGCACCGATTTCTTCTTCCAGGAAGTATTTGGCAGCCCCGGCTTCAGTCAGTTTTCTGGCGTTGGCATCCTGATGGCTGTCCGTTGCCCAGGGATAGGGAATGAGGATCGAGGGTTTTCCCAAGGTTGTGAGCTCAGCCAGAGTACCTGCTCCGGCCCGGCAGATAACCAGGTCCGCCCAGGAATAGGATTCACCAATGTTAGAGATGAACGGGGTCACTTTGGACGGAATGTTTGCATCCTTGTAAAATTTCTCAACATGTGACACATCCAGCTTGCCGGTTTGGTGAATAATTTCCAAATGAAAACCGGATTGCCACAAAACCTGTAAGGCCGAACCGGCAAGCCGGTTCAGGCATCTGGCACCCTGACTGCCTCCCAGGACCAGAAGATTGAGTGATTTGGTGATTTGGTGATTTGGTGATTGAAATGTCCGTGTGTGTCCGTGTGGGTCTGTGGCTAATGATTTGGCGATTGAATGATTGAGTGATTGAATAATATTTTTCCGTATGGGATTTCCAGTAAAAATTACCCTGTTTTTTGGAAAGTATTTAACAGTTTCTTTAAAGCTCACAAACACTGTTTTTGCGAACCTGGAGGCCAAACGATTTGTGAGCCCGGGGATAAGGTTCTGCTCATGGAGGGCTGCGGGTATCCGCAACATTCGTGCTGCAAGAAGTGCAGGCCCGGAGACATATCCCCCGACACCCAGTACCACATGAGGCCTGAATGATTTAAGCCACGAACAAGCCCTGATCGTGGAGAAAGGAAGTCCCGCCAGAGAACGCATGGTTGCTGCAAGGCCTGAGCCCCTGAGAGGCCTTGTGTTCAGGATTCGGTAATCCCATTTACGTCCTGAGAGTGCCTTTTTTTCTACCGGGCGGCCTGTGCCTATCCATAGAACATCTATACGGCCATAGGACTCCATGGCCTCAGCCACAGCCATTCCGGGAAACACATGTCCACCTGTGCCACCACCAGCCACGACTAATTTGGTGATTTGGTGATTTGGGTTGCGAGTTGCGATGTCCATACCTCAATCACCCAATTCCCTGGCTGCCTCCTGAAAGGCCATGCCACGTTCTTCATAGTTCTTGAACATATCAAAGCTGGAGCAGGCCGGGGAAAGGAGTATGGCATCACCGGGCTCAGCCATGGATGTGGCTTCCTCCATAGCTTTTCTCATAGTCTTTTTGCCGTTTTTTGTTCCACGCACTTGAATAACCGGCATTACCTTACTTAGGACTTTTTCAAACGCCTTGGCCTCTTCGCCTATAACAATCGCACCACGAATATGCACCTTTTTTGTGGCCTCGGCCAGGGAAGCATAATCTTCACCCTTGCCGCGGCCGCCCACGATGAGCACTATTGGCTGATCTATGGACTCCAGTGCGCGAAGTACAGATGCAACATTGGTGGCCTTGGAGTCGTCATAATAGTCGATGCCCCCATTTTGGACTACCCACTGCAGTCTGTGATGTGCCGCTTTGAAGCTTTGGATAACAGACTGTACGGCAGCCGCACCAGCACCTGCCAGGCGTGAAATGAGTATGGCACAAGCCAGGTTTTCAATATTATGTCGACCCCTTGGGGACCAGCTTTCTAAGTCGTATTCCTCCCATTTATTATCAGGCCACATGACGTTGATTTTTTTTAAAGAGGTATCCAGCCCGGCTCCGGGAACTCCGGGGCGAAGCATCCCGAAGTAGAGCCTTCTGGCACGTCCTCTGTCCTTCCACGTTTCCAGTTCCTTGTCGTCCATGTTGCGAATGGCCCAATCTTCAGGCCTTTGGAAATCATAGATTACTGCCTTGCTCTCTCCGTAGCTCTTGATGTCCCGGTAGCGATCAAGGTGGTCCGGCGCAAGATTGAGCCATGCTGTTGTCTTGAACCTTGGAGGAGTGAAAGGAAAGTACCTGGTCCTTGGGAAGTAATCCAACTGGAAGCTGCTAATTTCTAAGACCGCGATAGTTTCCTCGGTATGTTCTTCAATGAGTGCAGATAATGGTGTGCCAATGTTTCCAGCCCTTACGTGGGGCACATTGGCTTTTTTTAGCATCTCATCCACAAGCATAGTAGTAGTGGTTTTTCCGTTTGTGCCGGTGATGCCGATTAGAGGTCCTTTCCAGAAGGATGCCGCAAGGGCCAGTTCTCCAATCACAGGGATATTGGACCTGCGTGCTGCCTCAAGGGCAGGAATGTCAGGTGGAACACCAGGGCTGACCACTACCAGGTCGGATGAAAGACAGGTCTCTACCTTATGTTTTTTTGTCTCCA
>JAUWHV010000005.1 GCA_030605675.1 Deltaproteobacteria bacterium
GTATTCAAATCTATCTCGTCTTTATCTATTTCTGGTAATGCAACATGAACAAGCTTGACGTCTCCAAAGCAATCTTCTCGCGATTCTACTTCCTCTTCCGCACAAATCCGAAGCTGCACTATTATCCTACTCGATGTTTGGTTCATTTTGGCTTTTCCGCCCCATCACACGCATGTGCTTTCATGGAAATTACAATATATTTGTTATGATAGGAAATTGAGCGATTAGCCTTTAGCGGTTAGCTATTAGTTTAATGATTATCAGGCTGCCCGCCCTGACAAGCAGGATATTTTGCTATTACAAATTTTCACCCATTGGGTGTTATTTCTAATTAACGTAATATCTTGATTTTTCAAAGCTAAACGCTAATGGCTAAACGCTAATCGCTCAACTTAGGTAGTAGCAACGCCATTTAGCCTTGTCAAGCATAGGAATATGCTCTGGACATAAGACAGAATCGATTGAGATTATGCTGAATTTCCCTTATGATTTGATCTCACGCTCTATAAAAAAACAAAAAAGATTTGCCTGGGTGGTCAGACTGATATTGCCAATTTCTTTCAAGCAGGTTACAAAGTAATTTTAAAATAACAATACTACAATTTCACATGGGTGTAATATGAGAATCATTTTAAAACAAACAACAAAACGGGAAGGAGGGGCGTGCCATTAAAAGAACACAAAAAAATAATTCTTGCATTGGTTTTCTTTTTAACTCCCGCTTTTTTAGCTCCTGTGATCTATAATATCAGAAATGACAAAAGCGGTGTCTATATCTGAACTTTTCTTGGGATCTGCGCCCTTATCGTGGGTGCATAGCTACTACAAGTCCTGTGCGAATTTTTTTGTTTCAGCAAGGGACATTGGAGTATGCTCGCACATGAACTTCTAAGTTCTATAGGTGAGGAAGAGAGGAAGGATGGTGCTCAAAGCAAAGTTTCTTATAATCTGTATTTTCGGTTTCATGATGTTGGTGGCAGGCATCGGCATCAACTCGTCGAGTGCCATGGAAACCGATGACTGTCTGGAATGCCATGGCGATTTATCCAATTTCGATGAAGGGGACGAGCGTCTATATGTGGACGGTACCCAGTTCGCCGGCACAAAACACGCAGAAGATGGTTGCGGGTCCTGCCATTCCGTAACCGATGACCACCCGGACGATGGCGTCGTGCCCGAAAAAGAAAGCTGTGACATGTGCCATGAAGATACTGTTGACGAGTTATCAAAGGGCCTTCATGCAGGAAATGCGGAATGCACAGATTGTCACAACCCCCATGCGGACAGAGGGCTCAAGTCTCCTGGTGAAAGCTGTGGTATGTGCCATGAAGAAGCCGTTGAAGAATATTTGAATAGCCACCATGCAGCAAACGCGGTTTGCTCGGATTGTCACAGCCCTCATACAGTCATGAGCTACCTGGAGACCTCAGGTTTTGAAAAAAATAAACAGTGTACTACTTGTCACGAAAATGCTGGCCACTCTGAATGGCTCCTCCGGAACAAGCTCCACATGCAGGCAACTACGTGCATAAGCTGCCATACTGATTCAAAAGGTATCGTCATCACTATGTATATTGAGAAAAGAGAGGATATCAAACCAGATAAAGAAGGTGAGATTGACCTCGCAACCTACCAAGATCTCACGCAATTAGTCGGAGACAAGGGAGTTCAATCTCTCATAGATACCAACGGTGACGGCTCCATTACAACGGCAGAGCTCAAAGAGTTTAATATGAACTCAAAATATAAGAGCGTTGGGCTGTGGGGGATGCTGTCAACAAAAACAGCAAGTCACAGTTATGGAATATTTGAAGACCGCCGGGATTGTTCTTTCTGCCATGCTGCCGGGCCCAAAGCCATGCAGACATGTTACGTAGCCTTCCCCAATCAAGATGGCACGTACAGCAGGGTCCCTGTTGAAGAGGGAGCAGTACTCGACCCTCTTTTTGCTACTGCTGACTTCTACATGGTGGGCTCCACCAGAAACGATATTGTCAGCATTTTGGGCCTGCTAATCATAGCCGGCGGTTTGGGCGCAGCCTGCCTCCACGGCACTTTCAGAATTCTGACCCGGAAAAACAGGAGGAAACATTGATCATGGAAAAACCAAAAATGATCTACCTCAACCCTCTTACAGTGAGAATATGGCATTGGATCCACGCCACTGGAATAGCAACTCTGTGCATTACAGGGGCTCAGATCAGGTTTCCCGAGTATATTAATCTATTCGGCTATAGGACAGCGGTGCTGATTCATGATTTTACCGGGATCTTTGTGTGCCTCGATTGGTTGTTATGGTTTTTCTATTACGTGTTCATTGATAAGAGCCTGATAAAGCTCTATGTCCCCAACATGTACGACCTGAAGACGGGTATCATAAAACAGATGCTGTTCTATGGCTTTAACTACTTCAAAGGTAAACCGAACCCGCACCACTGCACGCCTGATAACAAGTTCAACCCCATGCAGAAAGGTGCATATCTGATGATCATGCTGACGCTTGTACCGATCATTCTGGTGTCCGGCCTGCTGCTTCTGCTGATTACGCAAAAATGGATGGTGTTTTTGGGCGGGGTAAAAATAGTGATCGGGCTACATTTTCTGGTAGCCTGCTGTTTTGCTGCCTTCCTCTTTGTCCACATGTATCTGGCTACCCTGGGCCATACCTTCTGGGCTCATATCATAACCATGATAACCGGTTGGGAGGAAGAGGTAGAAGATCACTAACCAATGAGAAATAAGGATTGAGACGACCTTTGAGGTCGTCTCAATCTATTATTGTAACCGTTCACGGGTTCAGGGTTTATCGAAAATCTGAGCAGTTGTTTCGTGAGTTTGGAACGGTCTTGCACCGAAGTCTAGAGTGAGATTTCTTGGCGTTGGATCAAGCTGAGTTTCAGGACGTTGATCATGCTGTATAGAGCAGAGGAATTCACGCTACGTTTCTTTTAAGGCTTTCTTAACTACTTCAATCAACTCGACAGGATCAATTGGTTTTTCAATATAGCCGTCCGGAATAGTATATTTTGTCAATCCCGTGCTCTCGACAAATTTCTTTTCATCCCGAAGCGGTTGTTTGAACATGAAGTTCCTGAAATCGACCCCGGTCACCTCAGAGACCCCGGTCTGCACGATCACGGGAGTATCGCTCATGTCCGGATCCGATCTTAACTCTTGAAACATGGCAATGCCACTTTTTTTAGGCATCATCAGGTCGAGCAAAACCAGATCAGGCTTCTCCTTGCGCAAAAGTTCCAGTCCCTCGATCCCATTACTGGCACTTATGCTTGAATAACCGTTCTCTTTAAGAACTGCACTGATAAAGATAATAATATCAGGCTCATCGTCCACGATAAGTATCTTTTTAGCCATTTCCTTCCTCACTCCTATAATTACTGAGAAAGCCCTTAGGCAAGCCTATTTCTTTAACTAGACGAATACATAGCACAGAATGCTGCGCTTTGAAAGACAAAATGGCAATAAGTGAAGTTTTTGGCAGGACAAAAACCCTTTTATAAACCCAAAAGCGTTGCTATAATAGGGTATTTGGTATGGAGATACCAAGCGCAAGTTTACCCATCATGCTTTGCGCCGTAGGATAAAATGCTATTTGTTTCCAGATCTTCGATGTGGATTCTGGTCAAAGGAGCTTGAAGATGAGAATGAAAAAACTATTTATCACCATAATCACCGTGCTTATTGCTTTATATTTCTTTGTCTTTAATACACCGTATCTTTGTGCTGAAAAAGAGAAGGCCTTCTATGTTGGAATGGATAAGTGCAAAGAATGCCATCCAGAGCATGTGGATAGCTATCTTTCCTGGATATACTCAAGAAATTTTCGGGTCATACAGATGAGAAAAAAAGATCATGACCCAGGCTGTCTCCCTTGCCATACCACCGGCTTTGGGAAAACAGGAGGATTTGTCAGTGTGGAAAAAACCCCGCGGATGGTCAATAAACAGTGTGAAAGTTGTCATGGTCCGGCCAGCTTACATCTCAAGGCCCCGACCAGGCTGGAACATCAAAAGACATTGAGCATTCCAAAGAATATATGTACAAGCTGTCACAGCGGGCACAAGCATCCGGGATATTGAGCCGCTGCACTATATGCCATCATTAGCATGAGAGTATGGGGAATTGAGGAAAAGGTAAAATGACACCTCTTTTGGATAGATTATGGGCAAGGCTCCACATAACCAGCGTCACGGAAAAGGTGATAATGGGTATGAGCATAATTCTAATCATAGTAATAGGCCTCCTTACTTACTATGACATGGTGACGCGAATAAAGTTTCACCTTGGAAAGCAGGAGGATCGGGCATATGAGATCAGTGACACGGTAATGAGAAGTATTGAGTACCCCATGCTCGAAGCAGATATGGAGGCCGTGCAGGCGATCTTGGAAAGCTTGTATAAATTAAAGGACCTGAAAGTCGTAAATCTTTGCGATCTTACAGGCACCATCAAATACAGTGGATTACCAGCCAATGTAAAAAAGCTTGACGATTCACAGGCCACCGAAGAGGCATTAGACACTGGTTCCCTGGCAAAGGTCCTGGAGGTGCAGGGGGGAGAAAAGATACTTCTCCATGCCATGCCTATCCCGAATGAGGAAACCTGTTATAAATGCCATGGAAAGGAAAATGAAATATTGGGGGTTTTAACCGTAGGGATTAGCTGGGGCCCAGTAGAGGAACGAGTAGCAGAAGTCAGGAATAGAGAGATTATCTGGGGCCTGGCTTCCCTTGTGATTGTGGGTCTTTTCTTATTAATCTTCTTATCCAGATTCGTTACCCGGCCCCTTGCCCAACTTGCGCGATTAGCTGATGAAATCAGCCGTGGGAAAACAGAGGTTGATTTTGGCAGACAGGTCAAATGCTGGGAGATAGAAAAATGCACAAAAACCGACTGCCCTGCGTATGGAAATACTACGACAATGTGCTGGTACATGGACGGAACACTCTGTTTCGGCCAGCCATCAGGGAGCTTTCCGGAAAAACTGGACGAGTGTCGTGAATGCAAAGTGTATAAAACCCATGTGGGTGACGAGACGGTCCAGTTGGCGGATTCCTTTAAACATATGGTCTCTAAACTGGATATTTCTGAAAGAGAGATAAAGAAATTAGAAAAAAGGACCCAGTTAGTCCAGGCCAGTAAGATGTCCACTCTGGGTGAGATGGCATCAGGCGTAGCCCACGAGTTAAATCAACCGTTAAGTGTTATTAGAATGGGCGCTACGTTTCTGTCAAAGATGATCAAAAAGGGCCAAAAGATTGAGGATGAACAATTAAGAACTGTGACTGAAGAAATTGTTGGTCAGGTAGACAGGGCATCGGCAATCATCAATCATATGCGGGACTTTTCAAGGATTGGTGTCAAGACAACAGAGCTTGATATGAATGTGCCTATCAGAAATATCCTTGGGATATTGGGACAACAGTTCAAAGTACGTAATATAGAGATAGAGTCGGACCTGGATGATAACCTGCCCCATATAATGGCAGATAGTAATAAGTTGGAGCAAGTCCTTTTGAACCTGGTTGTCAATGCCCGGCAAGCCATTGAGGAAAAAGGCGAACCAGGTGGTAAAGTGACAATAAAGTCATTTTCAGATAGAGGACGGGCCGCAATTTCTGTGTCTGATACAGGAAATGGTATTCCCGAACATGTACTGGATAAGATATTTGAACCATTCTTTACTACTAAAAAAGTAGGTATTGGAACGGGATTAGGCCTGTCCATCAGCTATGGAATTGTCAAGGATTATGGTGGAACTATAGATGTAAAGACTGAGGTGGGGATTGGTACAACATTTCTGTTGAAATTTCCTCCATGTTCAGACGCTTAAATAATGGGTAGCCGTTCACGGCTTGAAACTTGAAATTGGAAAGTAGAAATTTGCGGGAGATGAAACGAGTTTACGATTTGGATCTTTACAAACTGGCAGAAGAGTTATCAGATATGATCTGGCACGATAGCATGAAGGCCAAATTTCTAATTTCAACGTTCCGTAAACGCTTAAATAGCATTCTAACAGTGGGGCAATCTATTGAAGCTTTTACTTATTGATGATGAAGAACCGGCAAGGAAGATTGTGGGAATGTCGCTGAGAAGTGACGGCTACGAGGTGCTGACGGCAGAGGACGGCAAAAGCGGCCTTGAGTTATTTGAGAAAGAAGCCCCCCCAATTGTCTTAACTGATATAAAGATGCCCGGTATGGATGGCATCGAGGTATTGAAAAAGATTAAGGAAATAAGCCCTGAAACCGAGGTAATAGTTGTTACCGGGCATGGCGATATGGACGTGGCTATCCAATCTCTGCAACTTGAGGCCTCTGATTTTGTCACCAAGCCTATTGTGGACGAAGCCCTGACAGTTGCCTTAAAACGGGCAAAGGAAAGGCTTCGTTTAAGGAGAATGCTCAAGGAGTATACCGACAATCTGGAAGATAAGGTTAAGCAAGCCACAGAGGAGATAAGACAGAGGTACGAGTTTGAAGACAATCTGATTCAGCATTCCATCGACGGCATAATCGGCACTGATAAGCAGGGAAAAATAATGATCTTTAATCAAGGGGATGAGAAAATATTTGGATATTCCAAGGATGAAGTAATAGGGAAAATTGATATAAGGAGTCTCTATCCACCGGAGACAGCCGAAGAAATCATGCAAGGTCTACATGGCAAAGAACAAGAAAGACAGGACATGCATACCTGGCGAGAGACCTTTGTTTTGGGAAAGCACGGTGACAAGATACCGGTTAAGTTTTCAGGAACTGTTCTGTATAAAGATGGTGAGGTCATCGGCAGTGTGGGTTTCCTCCACGATCTGAGGGAGATCAAGCAGCTACAGCAGGAACTGATCAAATCCGAAAGGTTGGCTGCCACTGGAGAAACTGTGGCCGGACTTGCCCATGGTATCAAAAACGTCTTAGGTGGTCTGCGGGGAGGAGTCTATATATTAGACAACGCACTTAAGAAGGAGGATATGCATAGTCTTCGTACCGGCTGGGACATGGTGCAAAGGAATATTGACAGGATCTCCGGCCTGGCTATGGATCTCCTCAACTACTCCAAGGAACGTGAGCCTGAATATGAAAAGTGTTCTCCGAATAAAATTGCGGAAGAGGTATGCAAACTAATGGATCTCGAGGCAAAAGAATCCGGAGTAGAGATTGTCAGAGATCTTGATCCAACCATAGGCGATGTATCTATAGACCCCAAAGGAATTCATCGCTGTCTGCTCAACCTGGTTTCCAATGCCATTGATGCCGTTACATCTGATGAAGACGAGAACAAAGAGCACCTGGTACGGGTTACCACAAGACGCGAAAGTGATGGAGCGTTTATTCTCCAGGTCTCTGACAATGGTTGCGGTATGGATGAGGCCGCAAGAAAACAAATCTTCAGCTCTCTATTCAGCACCAAGGGAGCAAAAGGTACGGGCCTCGGCCTGCTTGTTACCCAGAAGATAGTCCATGAGCATGGCGGAACCATAAGAGTAGACTCTGTACCTGAAAAAGGGTCAACCTTTGTCATCAGGCTACCTTCTGAGCCGCGCTCACATAAAGGCTAATCCCACCCTACAAACCCAAAAGCGTTGCTATATCGGGGTGTTTGGTTATGACCTTGACAAACTGTGCTGTACGACGTTCCAGGCGGTTCTCAAGGACTGTGGCAGTCTTTTGCATAACCAGGAATCCCATGGTGTGGTCTTGATCAAGAAGGGCCTTAAATTCGTCTCCGGGCATGATCAGTATTTCGCATGGTTCCATACAAACAGCAAGGGAGGTATGGGCGGGCCCGGGAAGCAGGGCAGACCAGCCGAATGAGTACCCCGGCTTGATGGCCCCGAGGGAAATAATAAGGGCTGAGGCAAGCTCTGCCTGGAGTAACACCTTGCCTGTGGTCAGTGAATAAAAATGGGAGGCATCACTACCTGGTTCGTAAATGATCTCCCTTTCCGCAAACGATTGCTCTTGAGCCAGGGGAAGCAACTGTTCCAGCATGCCGTCGGTCAAATTCTCAAAGAGTCGAATTCTTTTCAGTTGTTCTATAGAAGCCAAATATCTGTTTCTCCTCTTTGTAACCGTTCACGGGTTCAGGGTTCATTGTTCAGGGTTACCTTTCAACGGTTCAAATTTTCGGTAAACCCTGAACCTCTTGACCTTTGAACCCTGAACCTTTGAACGGTTACTCATTTTTAAAATTATATCACATTAACAGGTAAATCAACACTAAAAAAATGGTAGCTATAGCCGCACTGATCCCTATGGGTGAGGTGTGTGTTTGCAGGGCCGATCGAGTTCTTTCGATCTTGCCCTCAAGTTCTTTTCCCTTTACACCAGTGACACTCCACAGGGGAATCATAACCCCAAGACAGAGGACCTCAGGCCAGCGTTGGGATATGCGGCAGATAGATCCTGTCAACTCACCCACAATGACCCTGTCAGCGACCCTGGTCAATCCGTTCATGCTAATATCCATGACCCGGTAAAAAAGACCGCCACCCTTGCGGTAGAACCAATCAGCATCAATATTGACAGCCCTCATCTCGGCGGGAGACATGCCGGAGAGCGTGAGAAGTATAAAGGCAAGGGCGGCAAAGAAAATTAGCTGGGTCTGACCTACCACATGCGGAACCGTGTATGGTACATACTCGACCGGATATGGGAGAAGACTATACAGGTAGCTGGGAAATGACCCGTTGAAGATGCAAAAGAACGCCGCAATGCCCATGGCAAGAAGCATGTGAACGGGTGCTTCCTTGGGTCTCAGCCCGGAATCATGTCCGAAAAACGCAAAAAACGGGATCTTGATACCTGCATGCTCTAATACACCAACTGAGGCAAACAGAAGAACGAAATATATGATCTGCATATGACCGTCAGCAGCCGCACTCATGACCATTGACTTACTGACAAAACCGCTGAAAAGCGGAACGGCGGAGATGGATGCAGCCCCTATTATACAACAGATACAGGTGAGCGGCATGGTCCGGTACAGTCCACCTAAGGCAGTGCAGTTGATTTTATTATCATTACGATACATCACCGCGCCCATGGACATGAACAGCAGGGCCTTGAAAAGGATATCGTTCACGGCGTGGGAAACAGCGCCATTTATGGCCATTTGTGTCCCAATGCCGATTCCGCATACCATGAATCCTACCTGGTTGATCAAGCTGTAGGACAGCACCCGCCTGAGGTTGTTTTCAATGACCGCATAAAAGATAGGGAATGCCGTCATAATCGCTCCGATCCAGATAAGGGCCTCGGTACCGGGAAAGCCCCTGGCCAGGGCGTAAACAGCACACTTTGTAGTAAAAGCGCTCAAGAATATGGTCCCGGTAATTGTAGCCTCCGGATAGGCGTCGGTCAGCCATGGATGGAGAAGAGGCCAGGCGCAATTCAGGCCAAAACCCAGGAAAATCAATAAGGTGGCAAGTCCATTCAGTCCGATATACCCGAACTCAATAGAGCCTGTCTGATTCACATACAGGACAATGCCTGCCAGAAGGCACAGGCCTCCGGCCGCATGAACCAGAAGATATCTGTATCCTGCGCCTTGAGCCGCCTTTGTCCTGCGGGCCCAGATAAGAAATATGGAAGCTATGGTGAGCATCTCCCAGAAGACAAAGAAAGAAAAAAGATCTCCGGCAAAGACAACCCCCAGGGCGCTGCCGGCATAAATCAGCCCGGCCACATTCTGCACATCGTCTTTTACGTGAATGGCATAGAGAATAGCTATGAAAGATATGAGATGGAAGATGTAACCGAACAGGAGGCTCAGCCTGTCCACTTTACCAAAGATAAGATTATATTCCATAAACCCTACAACCCAATGAGTTCCTTCAGGGATATTGATCAGGTTTATGAAACCTGCCACCGGGATTAGCAACATGTAGGCGCTTTTCCATTTCCCTTTTATCAGAGGAACCAGTAGTCCTCCGATGATAAAAATGGCCGCTGGCGGCAGGACGTCAGTCATAGTAATCCTCTCGTCTCTTCACAAGGGGCCGCAGGATATATTTTGCGGAAAGAACAAGGGCTACGAAGGCGACAAAGGCAAATACACAATAAAATTCAGGCCATTCTTCCGAGGGGAAATGAGGATGCTTGTGAATAAAGAACTCCAGGACAAGAAGAAGAACGAGCGATAACAAAAAAGACCATGCCAGTATCTTCATGCTTGCAGGTTTATCAAAAAGATATTTTTTGTCTTCGCTGTTCTCTGGTTTCACGGTAATACCTCAATATCCTAAGCAATAATCACAGCGCCACTGACGATCCTTTCAAAGCGTCTTAAAGAAGATGAGTCCCAGATACAAAACACCTATTGTAATAGCCACCCAAAAAATTGTCCGATAAGGCGGAACAGGCTCATGGCCAAGTTCCATCTTGCCTTCTATTTCGTCTGTCCTCTCGTCTGTCATGGCTCATACTCCAGTTATACTTTGCACCATCATTTTGGCCAGCCTGAGAAAAGGCTGGGGATAAAAAAGCAGAATCACGGAAATTAACGCGGTGATAACCAAAGGCACCACGCAAAAAGCCGGGGCCTCTTGCACCCTGCTCTCAAACATGGCATCTTCGGGCCTACAGAAGAACGCCTTGTAAACAAAAGGCATGAAATAGGCAGCATTCAACAGGGAACTGGTGAGCAGCACAAACAGGATCGGCAGCTGATGGGCCTCGAGGGTCCCCAGGACCAGATACCATTTGCTGATGAAGCCGCCACAAGGGGGCATCCCTATAATGCTCAACGAACCGATAAAAAAGGCCGCCATGGTCACCGGCATCCTTCGGCCGATCCCTATCATCTCGCTGATGTTCTTTTTACCCGTGGCTACAAAGATTGCTCCGGCACAGAAAAACAGGGTGATCTTGCCAAAGGCATGCATTGCAATATGGAGCATGCCACCAGTCATCCCCTTGGGAGACAGCAGCCCGATGCCCAGGACAATATAGGAGAGTTGGGCGATGGTGGAAAAGGCGAGAAGCCTTTTAAGGTTGTCCTGAGACAGGGCAATGAGCGAGCCGGCCATGATGGTGAAAGATGCAATATAGATGATTGGCACGTTCAAGTTTAGCGAAAACAACAGGTCTGTGCCAAAAACCCCTGTCAATACCCTGGCAACGCAAAATACCCCCACCTTAACAACAGCCACTGCGTGCAGCAAGGCGCTCACAGGCGTGGGGGCCACCATGGCTGCCGGAAGCCATGAATGAAACGGCATGATCGCTGCCTTGGCAAATCCGAAAAGGAACATAAAACAAAGGAGCCCTATCAGGGGCTTTGATCCGGTTCCGGCTAAAAAGCCCTGACTCGAAAAATCAAGAGTTCCAGCCAGGCTGTAAGAGATGAGCATGGCCGGTAATACAAACCCGATAGAGGTGCCTACGATGTAGAGCAGATATTTCCGTCCTGAGCTGCGCGCCTCATGGTCCTGATGGTGTGTGACCAGAGGATATGTGGCAAAAGAAAGCATTTCGTAAAAAAGATAGAGGGTCAGCAGGTTGGCTGAAAAGGCCACACCGATAGTAGCCGAAAGGGCAAGGGCGAAGAAACAGAAGTACCTGGTCTGGCTGTGTTCTTTCAGCTTCCGCATATAACCTATGGAATAGGCCGATGTCACAATCCACAGCGAAGAAGAGACGAGTGCGAACAGCATTCCAAAGGAGTCAACCCGGAGTTTTATCGCCACTCCAGGGATGACCTCGGCGATCGTATATACGATCTGAGTACCATTCAAAATCACAGGCACCATAGAGAGGACGATCAGGAATTTTATACCGGCTGCCAGAAACGTACACGCCTCGCGGACATTCGGCCGCTTCCCGCTTAACACCAGAATGGGGACAACCAGCAAAGAAACCAGCACGGCCAGCAAAGGCTTTATTGATATGATAGTTTCCATATTCATCACACCATTGTCTCCGGAATGGCGAACTGGATAACATGGTTGACAATATCACCTGTATAAAGACCGACCACGATCAGGATTACAGCTACGATCAAGAGCGGAACCACCATGCTGACCGGGGCCTCATCCATGCCTCCTGGATGATTATCATGCCCGTGATGATCGGCAAAAGGCTCGTAAAAACAGATCTCAAAGACCCTGAAAAACAGGACCACACTGACCAGACTGCTGAATATAAGTGCCGCCATAAAACCGTAGTGGCCCGCAGAAATGGCCCCGACGATCAGATACCACTTGCTGAAAAAACCGCAGGTTGGCGGCACCCCGATAATGGACATGGCGCCTATCACCAGGGCCCCCATGGTAAAGGGCATTTTACGGAACAATCCCTGTAAGTCCTCAAAGGCATATCCCTTGACCTTGTAGACAATATTGCCCACAACCATAAAGACGCAGAGGGTCATCAAGGCATCGTTTACAATATGGAGGATCGCCCCTGTCATGCCATCCCGGTTTCCAAGCCATGCGCCACCAACCATATAGCCCACTTCCGCCACGACGATGTAGGTCAGCATCTTCTTCAAATTGCGCTCTGCCAGGGCAAGAACGGCGCCCATGACAATGGCGATGACAGCAAGCCAGACAATGGCGTTGCTCACGGCCAAGGTGGTAAAGGCAAATTCCGGGGTAAAAACAGTCAACATGAGGCGAATCATCACATAGATCATCACCTTGGTCACCAAAGGGGCAATCAGGCTGCTGGCCGCAGAGTTGGCATATGTATAGGCATTGGGTAACCAGGCGTGAAGGGGGAAAAAGGCCATCTTGAGCCACACCCCGACCATACAGATGATAAAGGCGGCCATCACGGCCTTAGACTGATAAAGCGGGGGCAATAACCGGGCAATATCCACCATGTTCAATGAACCGGTGACAATATAGAGATATCCAACGCCCAACAGATAGAAGCAGGCCCCAATTGTACCCATGTACAGGTAATTAAGGGTTGCCAGCGGAGCACGCTCCTCTCCCATGGCAAGCAGCCCGTAGCCCGTGAGCGCCGCTATCTCCAGCAACACATACAGGTTAAAGGCATCTCCTGTAACAACAATACCCAATAGACCGGTTACCATCAGGAGATATAATGTATAAAAGGGGCCTATTTTGTCCGGAAACTGTTGCTCAATACCCTTTTTGTTTGCTATTAAATTAAGAAGGGCAACTATGGACACCACCGGCAGAACAAGGCCATTAAGATAATCTATATAATAGGCTATGCCCATAGGGGGCGACCATCCGCCTAATTTATAGACGATAACACCTTCATCCAGGACCCTGAGCAGCAGACCAACGGCTGACCAGGCAGCCACACCCAGGGCGGCAACAGCAATAGGGAAACACAATCTCTTGTTTATCCATCCGGCAATACTGACGACAAGGGCCGACAGGAGCGGGACAACGACAAGGAGTGCGGGATACTGTTCGCTCATTTTTCCCTTATCTGCGCCAGGATTTCATCTTCTTCCAGGGTGTTATAGTTATTATAGACCCTTATGGCCAAGGCCAGGGCCACCCCAAGGGTAGCCACGCCCACCACAATGGCGGTCAGCATCAGCACATGAGGCAACGGATTGATATAGTCCACGGCATGCACCACGTGGTGCGCATCAGGGCCGTGGCCATGCTCTAAGATAGGAATCGTGGCTCCTTTTTTGACGCCAATGGACACGTAAAACAAAATAATGGCGGTTTGAAAAATGTTCATGCCCACGATCTTTTTTACAAGATTGTTCTTGGCGATTATGGCGTATAGCCCGATCATCATCAAGGTGATGTAAATCCAGTAATTATATTTGGCAACAACCATTGAAATCAGGTCGGTCATATCCTAAAGCCCCTGTCTGTATCTGCCTGCAGATGAGATATTGTTATAGATCCAGATCATGGTGGCGAGCACAGCAATCCCTACCCCGATTTCCACCATGAGAATGCCATGGGATCGCGCGGTAATCGGGTCGACATGAAGTATCCCCGCAAGAGCGCTGTAGTCCAGGAAATTCAGCTTTAACAATAGACATAGGGCACCGGTGCAGGCATAAATCAAGACGCCGGCAGCACAAAGGATGCCTATGAGCTTCTCGCTCATTCGTCTGACAGCAGTTCTCAGATCGTGGGAGATGGCAAGCAAGATGACGCTTGCCCCCAGGATAACACCTCCCTGGAATCCGCCGCCGGGGCTGTGATGTCCATGGGCGATTACATACAGGCCAAAGAGCTGGACAAAGGGGATTAATAAACGACATCCCGTCTTTATAATCAGGTCGGGAGGGGTCCACATAGAGTCGATCCGTTCAAAGTCAGCGGATGGCGGCATCTTGTGTCCTTCTTTGAGTTGGATGGTTACGCCGGTGAGGACATGCCGGTAATACCTTGTTTCAGGCTCTTCGTCTTCGCGGCGGGAGATTCGCAGGAGAAAAAAACATACAACGCCTGCCGAAAAGATCACAGCGGTTTCAAACATAGTGTCAAAACTACGATAGTCTGCAAGCACAGCGGTCACAATGTTGGGTACTGAAGTCTCCTCCATGGTCTTTTCAATAAAGTGAGGAGAAAGATAAGTGCTGGCCGGAGATGCCGGGTCTGACCACGCTGGAAAATCACCTGCGGCGTAAAAAAGCAGTGCGCCTGTCACGACCGTTATGATGAGTCCGATGATCTTCAATCTCTTGTCCTCCTTGATGTGCGGAAAACAGCAGCAACAAAAAGGACAGTGCTGACACCGGCTCCGACCGAGGCCTCGGTAAAGGCCACATCCACTGCTCCCATGATGGACCAGAGCAGACACATCATGAAACTGTAAGACCCAAACAGGATAGAGGCCCCAAGCAAATCCTTGACCCTGAGGGCGCCGATGGCTGCGACAACGACCAAGGTAAGAATTGCCAGATCTATCGGCCAGATCATGGGTTACCTCCTTTTCTCTCCCTTGGTCCACGGGGCCAAACCGGCCCTGACGCCGGCGTCAACAATGCCGTGGGTTGCTGTGGGGCTGGCCAGAAATATAAAAACGACAATAAGGAGAATCTTCAGGCTGGTCAGTAAGGCGCCCAGGGAAAAATGATGGAGGTTAAATAGGGCAAAGGCGGTCATGGCCAAAAAGGAGCCCAGGGTGTCGAGTTTGCCGGCTGGGTGGAGCCGGGAATAAAAATCAGGAAAACGCAGAATCCCCACTGCCCCTCCTGTAAGGAAAAACAGCCCGGAGAACAACAGCACGCATACAATGATATTCATGATATCCATTCTTCAAAACCTCCCGGATCCCTCGTGAACTCCTGCTGCGGGCATTGGCATGCTGCCTGTCTTTGCTACAAGAATCCGTAACCGTTCACGGGATTACAACGCCCGTTTTACCGCAAACCCACCGAACTGTAAGCGTTTACAGGGTGCTGCAGATGCGAGGCGGAGGGTACGCAGACGTACTCCCTGTA
The DNA here is from genome assembly GCA_030605675.1 of Deltaproteobacteria bacterium. GTDB lineage: Bacteria > Desulfobacterota > Dissulfuribacteria > Dissulfuribacterales > UBA3076 > UBA3076. Next base: position 15,418 of record JAUWHV010000005.1, read on the forward strand.
CTTCAAGTGCCCGACAACAAAGCAGATGCGGTGCCCTGTAAACGCTTACGAGAATCCTTGAGTAGTATTTACCTATACAGCGCTTCATCGTACAAACCTTTACGCTTTTGGAAATATCTTGAAGCCGCCAACACTGCGAGAAAGTTCAGCATGGCATAGGCCAGGGCAATATCTACAAACATATCCATCCGATGGTAGAGAAAACCAATCATAATAAGTAATACGACAGTCTTGCTCCCGATTGCATTGACACCAATCATCCGGTCAAGGACCGTTGGCCCAATCACGGCCCGGACTAATGAAAGGACCATCAGAAAGGCCAGGTAAAGACTCGAGTATAAAAATATGCTATCCATCAATCCTCCCCAAATACCTTGGCAATCCTTGCCTCCATCTCGCCCGGCAGTGGCTCACCAGACGCCTTGTCAATGGCATGAACCTTAAAATCACCATCAGGTGATACATTGACTGTAATAGTGCCGGGAGTGAGGGTGATCGAATTGGCAAAGGTGACCAGGGCCAGGTCGCCCTCCAGCTTGCTTTGGAATTTGATGATTTCGGGGTCGATCAGGTCCATCATCCTTGGATGGAAGACAAGATATGTAACATGAAGGTTTGCTTTGAAGATTTCCTTCATCAGCCACAGGAGATACGGGACCCATCGGACCAACAGAATTAAAAGACCTCTCATGGAAGGACGCAACAGGTCGGCCGAAAGGTAAGTCACGATTGCGCAGGAGATAACCCCGAGGCTGAGATGAAAGGGATCAAACTTGCCTGAAAGGACGACCCAGACGCCGAACAAGATAAAGAATGTGACCACATAAGGGCCAAAATTCTTTCGGCGCCCTGGACCTTGATCCGAGTTTTCTACTTTGCTGGTATTGTGCTTGCTCCCCAACCCTTCTTCCTCTTGCTTATCCAACAGACGCCCCCCTTTTTTATCGATTTGCCAATTTTGGGAAACACACGACTGTCAATTTAATTTTAGCAATAGATGTGCCAATCCCTCATTTCTTGCAGTAATGCTTTTTAAGATACTGATTTTACAGCTTTTATTCTAATTTGTTTTGGGGCGGGAACACATTGGGCAGTGTTGGAAAGTGGCAAAATAATGCCGCATAAATAAAAAAAAGATTATTTAGGCATTTTTTTGCCAATTATTTACTTTGGCACAAGGTAACTATTCAGGTGAATAGACTGAAGGTAGAAGGCTAAGAGAGCGGAAGTCGCACGGTAAAATTGGTTCCTACCCCAACCTCGCTGTCAAGAGTGATGGTTCCGCCCAACTTCTTTACTATATTCCGGCTGATTGAGAGGCCAAGGCCTGTTCCCTTCCCTGGAGCTTTAGTGGAAAAAAACAGTTGAAAGATCTTTTTCTGGTTTTCCTCCGTGATCCCGGTACCATTGTCTTCAAAACTTATCTCCACATCCGAGTTTATTAAAAGGGTTTTTATCCGGATGTAACCTTTGTCTTCCCCCTTACTTCGGATAGCATGAATGGCGTTGGTAATGAAATTTACAAAGACCTGCTCCAACAACTTTGGATCAGATTTCATAAGTAGGGGACCTGACATAAACTGGGTATCGATTTCTATGGATGTGTGTTTGAGTTCGGGTTTAAGAAAACTAATGCTGTCTCTGAGCACGTCGTGGATATCAAATTCGATTAATGCCGGGGTTGAACCACGGGCGAAGTCCAATAATTCATGGGTTATGCTGCGACAGCGCTTGGTCTGGTGGCTGATCTCTTTGGTGGCCTTTTCCAGTTCTTCCCGGTCCTCAGGACTTAGGCCTTTAGCGTCGCTGATCACCTCGCCGGCCCATCCTGAAGCCTCGCCAATAATCGCCAGCGGATTATTGATCTCGTGGGCGATCCCGGCTGCTATCCTTCCGATTTCCGCCAGTCTGTCGATTTGGACCAGGTCTTCCTGGATCTTCTTCCACAGGGTGATGTCCCTGCATACTCCGACCGTGCCCACAATTTGGCCTTCCCTGTTCGTCAGGTTTATTAGGGAAACATTGAAATAAACAGTGCCTCCCTCCTTGTGTCGAAAGGGGATGTCCATCTGCACTGTGGGGCCATCCTGCCCGGAGGAGTTAAAAAACTCCTCAAATGATACAGGGTCTTCAGCCAAATCCTTTATGTAGGTACCTATTAATTCTACCAGGGAGTAACCCAGCACCTTTTCGCCGCCCTTGCTGAAGGAAATCAGCATTCCGCCGACTTCCGTAGCAAAGATCATATCCTCAGAATTTTGCAGAATACACTGAAGGTAGCCCCTGGTCTGATGTAACTCTATCTTATAACCGGCCAGTTCTTGCCTGGCCTTTTTCAGCTCGGTCTCCAGAGAGCTATTCGAATCCATAGATCTTGCGCAACTCGGCAATGGCATCTCTCATCCCGCGTGCCCCCATCCCATGGCGGTGAAGTTCTTCCAGTTGCTCTTGGAATTTTGCTTCCTGTAACTTCATTTTCTTCTCGTAGGCTTCTTTAATGACTGCCACAAGATTTTCATAGTCAACAGGCTTTAGCAAATACTGGAAGGCCTCCTCGTGGCCACTTTCCAAAGCGCTTTCTATGGAACCATGGCCGGTCAATACGATGCATTGCAGGAATGGTTGGATCTCTCTAAGCCTCCTTTGCGTCTCCACCCCGTCTATCCCCGGCATCTTCAAGTCGACAACCGCCACATCAAAATGCTCTTGTTTTGCCGCCTCGATAGCCTCCTCGCCGGAAAAAGTGGCCTTCACTGTATGGCCCTGTTTGAGAAGGCGCTTGGACAGGTATTCGAGCAAAGTCGCTTCATCGTCTACAAGTAAAACTCGAACAACTCGAATGGTTGATTTTTCATTCATATATCGCTCCTTGAAATCGGTTGCAAGTCCTAGTTACATTCGGGTCAAAACATATATCTATTCGAAAACCTTAACTAAAAATTTTTTAGTATTTTCTCAGGGCATTGTCAAGGGAATTCCAAGGGCCGACGCCCCCATTTGCGCGCAGGGCCCAGGATAGGCATTTTTACCAAAAGCGATTTATCACGGCATTAAGGATGATGCGGAATCTATAGGGTTAAGACTTAGGACCCGTAAAGGAATAACTCCTCGGTTTTGCATCTTATCTTCAATCCATCGCTAACTCAGGCGAGGCGGGCGGGCATCAAACATTGCTCAATGTCAAGGAAAAAGTGACAAAAATTGTCAATTCCTTGTTTAAGAAAAAAATGTTTGACATTCAAACGTTTGTTTGATACAAATGTTTGTTATAAGGCAGGGGCAAACCATGAACAAAAAAGATCAAGTCACCAGGGAACGCATACTTAATGAGGCCGAGGTCCTGTTCGCCAAAAATGGCTATGATGCAGTCAGCGTAAGGGAAATCACGACCGCGGCCCGTTGTAACCTCGCGGCAGTGAATTACCATTTCGGCAACAAACAAAAACTCTATCTGGAGGTATTCCGGGCCAGGTGGGTGCCCAGGGCCAGGCGCGTGCAAGCATATTTCAGGGAATCTCTGGCCTCCCAGGATACCGTCTCCACATCTGCAGTTGCGCAGGCCCTTGCCGAGGCCTTTCTGAAAGGGCCTCTATCAGACGACGAACGTCAGCGGCAATCCCAACTTATGACAAGAGAGCTGATCCAGCCTACCGAGGCCTTTGAGTTGCTTGCCGGGGAGGTCCTGCGGCCGTTCTTCAAAGAGCTGGCTGACACATTGCGTCCGTTCATGCCAAAGGGACTGGGAAATGAAGGCCTGATGCTCAACATTTTGAGCATGTTCTCCATGGTGATTTATTTCAATTTTGCCCGCGCAGTTGTCAGCCGTATCACAGGCCGCGATTACGATGCGGCCTTCAAGGACCGATTAGTAGAACAAATCGTTGAATTTTCACTTAACGGGTTGGGCAAAGGCGAAAAGGAAGGGGCCTGATGAGATATCTTTTTCCGGCCATAACCATCCTCTTTGTATTGAGTGGATGTATGAAGGTCGGCCCGGATTACCACCGGCCGGACACCGGGATCCAGGTACCCGCACATTATGAGCACGGGCCGGCGGAGATACTCACACCGCAGCCTGATGACCGCTGGTGGGAGGTGTATGGCGAAGTCGAAATAAGCCGGTTGGTAGATGAAGTATTCAGAAATAACCTTGATATCAAAAAAGCAACTGCCGGAATTCTGGAAGTGCAGTCCAAATTCGTTCAGGCCAGGGCCGACCGATTCCCCAGCTTGAGCCTTCAGGGTCAAGGCCAGCGTCAGCAGCGGCCGATTATAGGGATTATGCCGGACAGGAGTTTTTCTGTTTTAAGCGAAACGTACACACTTTCACTACCCGCTTCCTTTGAAGTGGACCTCTGGGGTCGTCTGGCCAGGGGGCAGGAGGCGGCCCGGGCCGACCTTCTGCAGGCGGAGGAAAACCGCCGTACTGTGGCGCAAACCGTGGTGGCTGAGACGATTAATCTCTATTTACTGATGGAGTCCCTGGAACGGCGGATCCGGATTGCTCTTGATAAGATTGAAAGCTACGGCCGAAGCCTGGCATTCGTTGAAGGTCGTTACGAGCGCGGCCTGACCTCTATCCTGGATGTAATGCAGGCCCGTCGTGCCTTAGCCCAGGCTGAATCAATCCTCCCTTCCCTGCGCCAGGACCTGGGAATCACCCAGCAGAAATTGTCAGTGCTGGCAGGACGCTATCCCAGGACTATACCACCCCGTGTCCAGCCGGAAGACTATTATAAACGCCTGCAACCGGTCCCGCCGGGCCTTCCCTCTGACCTTCTGTTGCGCAGGCCGGATATCAAAGCGGCCGAGGCCGGTTTAATGGCCTTGAACGCCAGAGTGGGCGTAGCCAAGGCCAGTAGGTTTCCAAGCATTACCTTGACAGGCACCTTTGGTTATTCAAGCGATGAATTGGATCGCCTTTTCCGGCCGGAAAGCGAGTTGTGGAATATTGCCCTGGGCGGGGTCCAATCCCTGTTTGACGCGGGCAAATTGAGGGCCGGACAGCGGGCGGCAGAAGCAAGATATCAGCAAGGCGTAGCAGAATACGCAAAGACAGTATTGACGGCTTTTTCCGAGGTGGAAGGGGCCCTCTTGACACGCAAGGAGCAGTTGGAACGCAGGGACCGGGTGCTGAATCACCTGATGGAGGCCAGGCGTACCCAGGAAGTGGCTGAGAATCGTTATAAGCGGGGCCTGGTGGATTACCTGACCGTGCTGGTTGCCCAGCAGGCCCGGTTTAAGGCCGAGGAAGACCTTGTCCTGGTCGATCTGGCCATTCTGAGTAACCGCGCCACACTTCACCGCGCCCTGGGCGGCGGCTGGGGAGAAGAGGGTGAAGAGTAGGGAGTAGGGATTATTTGCCATGAACATGACACGAAAACGTCTCTTGCATATTGTTGTCACTTTGGCCCTGGTCGCCCTGGGTGTCTTGGGCATGTTTGCATTGACGTCAAGCAAATCAGAGATCAAGAAGCAAAAATGGGCAACCCCTGTACCTATGGTCAGAACGGTCAAGGTCAAAACAGGACCGCAAATCGTTCATATCTCAGGGGAAGGGACTGTAAGACCATTGCAGAAAATAGATCTGGTGCCTCAAGTGAACGGCAAGGTTGTGTATGTCTCGCCTGCCCTGGTAAATGGTGGTGCATTCCGCAAGGGGGAGACGTTGCTGCGCATAGATCCGGTCGATTACGAGTTGGCTGTTACCTTGGCAAGGGCAAAAGTGAAAAGCGCTGAAAGTCTTCTTCAATTGGCCGAAGAAGAAGCGGCTGCGTCAAGTCAAGAGTGGCGCCTATATCATGCAAAAGGCTCTAAGCCGGACAGTAAACCGCCGCCCCTTGTGGCCAAGGAGCCTCAACTGGCAGCAGCCAAGGCCAAGCTGGAGGCTGACCGCGCAGATCTCAGCATCGCCATGTTGAATCTGGAGCGGACCGAGCTAAAGGCACCTTTTGAAGGACGTGTGGGTGAGGAAAATGTGGATGTCGGCCAATATGTCCCGGCCGGCAAGGCCCTGGCCGGCATCTATTCCACAGAGGCTGCCGAGATAGTTGTCCCTATGGAAGACGAGAAAACGTTCTGGTTTCATATACCCGGTTTTACGCCCGGCAAAGGCACTGGTTCTCTTGCGACGGTCCTGGCCCGTTTTGCCGGGCAAGAAAGGACCTGGCCTGCAAAGGTAGTCCGCACTGAAGGGAAACTGGACGAGCGCACCCGCATGATAAATGTAGTCGTCCAGGTGGAAAAACCCTATGCCAAAAAACCGCCCCTTGCCGTGGGTCTCTTTGTCACCGTGGATATTGAAGGCCGCACCCTGCCCAAGGCCGCAATCATCCCCAGGTCAGCCTTGCACCAGGGCGATACTGTCTGGGTGGTGGATAAGGACGACCGGATTCGTTTCCGTAAAGTGGACGTGGCCCTGCTTCAGGGTGACGAGGCTATAGTCCGGGACGGACTTGAAGACGGGGAAAGGCTGGTCATTACCCCGCTTAGGGCAGTCACTGACGGCATGACCGTACGAACGGGGATTTAAGGGAGTCAAATCAAACATGAAAGGCATTGTTGCCTGGTTTGCTGAAAATCACGTTGCCGCCAATCTGCTTATGCTCTTTATTTTGCTGGCCGGTGCGGTAACAGGCCTGACCATGAAATTGGAGGTCTTTCCCGAGACCTCTCTGGACCGGATTCATATCAGCATGGAGTATCCCGGTGCCTCACCGGCCGAAGTAGAGGAGGCGATCATCTGCCGAATTGAGGAAAACGTGGCGGGTCTTGCAGGCATCAAACGCATTGATTCCGAGGCCAGGGAGGGGTTTGGCTCGGTGAGCATTGAGGTCATGAAAGACTGGGACCTGAAGAAGCTCTTAGACGAGGTCAAGGCCGAAGTAGATCGCATTACGACATTTCCCGATGAGGCGGAAGAGCCGGTGATCCGGGAGATGACCCGTCAAACCCAGGTGATCAATGTCGCTGTGTATGGAGATGTGCCCGAGTCAACCATCAAGCGTTTGACTGAAAAGATCAAGGACGACATCACCAATCTGCCAGGTATTACCTATGCCGATCTCTCCGGTATACGCAAAGGCGAAATTCATATCGAGATTTCTGAGGAAACCCTCCGCCGTTACGGTCTCACCCTGGGCCAGGTGGCCGAAGCAGTGAGACGCGCCAGCCTGGACCTTCCGGCCGGCAGGGTCAAGACTTCCGGCGGCGAAATCCTGATCCGAACCAAGGGCCGGCGTTACCATGCTGCGGATTATCAGGATATAGCTGTTATCACCCGTGCCGATGGCAGCAAGGTCACGCTGGGTCAAATCGCCAATCTCAGGGACGGATATGAGGACGTGGACCTCTCTACCCAGTTTCAGGGCAAGCGGTCCGGAGTTGTTGAGGTGTACCGTGTGGCAAACCAAAATGCCCTGACAGTGGCTGATACTGTCAAACGCTTCATTGAACAAGTCAGGCCCAGCCTTCCTGAAGGGGTGGAAATCGATTATTATCGGGACAGGTCCAGGGTACTTTTGAGCCGTATTGACCTGCTGACAAGAAACATGGCTATCGGTCTGATCCTGGTGAGTATTATGTTGGGTATGTTTCTCAACTTGCGGCTTGCCTTCTGGGTTACTCTGGGCATTCCTATTTCCTTTGCAGCCGGCATATGTGTCTTGCCCGTATTCGATGTATCCATCAACATGATCTCCCTGTTCGCCTTTATCACGGTACTGGGTATCGTGGTGGATGACGCCATCATTGTCGGCGAGAATATCTTTCGCAAGCAGAACGAAGGGCTTAAGGGTCTTGATGGTGCAGTGCAGGGCGCAGTGGAAGTGGGCCGGCCCGTGATTTTTGCCGTCCTGACTACGGTGGCGGCCTTCTGGCCGCTCCTTTTGGGGTCAGGTACAATGGGAAAGCTCATGCGCAACATCCCCATTGTGGTGATTGTGGTTTTGCTTGGGTCTTTGGTGGAGTCCCTGCTGATTCTACCGGCCCATCTGGCCCGATCCAAACATGGAGCGACCCGCGTCGGGAAAAGCCCGGAAAAAGAAAAGCGCATGGTCCGGTGGCTGAGATGGGTCATTAAAGGCCCTTATGCCAGGCTGGTAGATTTTTGTGTCACTTGGCGTTACGCCACCGTAGCCCTGGGTATTGTCATGCTCATGTTGACACTGGGCATATGGAAAGGCGGATGGATCAAGTACACCATGTTTCCCAAGGTGGAGAGCGACCTCTTGATCTGTTCTCTTACCTTGCCTGCAGGCACACCTGTTGAGCGTACGACAGAGATCGTCACCCATCTGGAGCGATCGGGAAGGGAAGCCCTGGCGGAAATGGACAAGAAACGGCCCAAGGGGGCCCCTCCGCTCCTTGAACATAGTATCACAATAGTCGGGAAGCACTCGCGCGGCCATGGCCCTGCAGCTAAAGGACCACAAATAGGGGGACATCTGGCCCAAGTCAAGATTGAGCTCCTGGAAGGCGAACAACGGGACGTCAGTGCGAACAAGCTGGCCGCTCTGTGGCGCGAAAAGGCAGGTGTCATCCCGGATGCCGAGGTCTTGACTTTTCAGAGCGCCATTTTCAGCGCGGGCAATCCTGTTGAGGTTCACCTGTCTCTGGACGATCACGACCAACTCGTGGCTGCGGCTGACGAACTCAAGAACGAACTGAGAGGTTACCCAGGGGTCTTTGATATAAGTGACAGTTTCTTGCCTGGAAAGAAAGAAATGCAGCTCAAGCTGAAACTGCCCGCCCGCAGCCTGGGCCTGACTCTGGACGACCTGGCCCGGCAGGTGCGACACGCGTTTTACGGAGCTGAGGCCCTGCGTTTGCAGCGTGACAAGGATGAGGTAAAGGTCATGGTTCGCTACCCTGAGTCCGGACGTAAGTCATTAGGCGATATAGAAAAGATGCGCATACGCATGCCCGATGGCTCCGAGGTCCCTTTCAGCCAAGTGGCTGAGGTAAAGATGGAGCGGGGATATGCCTCCATTGAGCGTGCCCAGCGCCTTCGTGTGATCAAGGTCACGGCAGACGCGGATGAGACAATCACCAACGCCAATGAGTTACGTATGGAACTGGAAAGCCGCTTCTTGCCGCAGTTGAAAAATCGTTACATGGGATTGCGGTACAGCATTGAAGGAGAAGGCAAAGAACAGAAAGAGTCAATGGCCGATGTCAAGAATGGCTTCATAATTGCCATCTTCGCCATCTACGCCCTGTTGGCCGTTCCTTTCAGGTCATTTACTCAGCCATTTATCATCATGGCAGCCATACCTTTTGGTATTATCGGCGCGGTGTTCGGACACCTGATTATGGGATTCAACCTGAGCCTTATGAGCATGTTCGGTATCGTTGGTCTGGCCGGTGTGGTGGTCAATGACTCCCTGGTATTGATTGATGCGACCAACAGGATCCGTGGTCAGGGATTAGGCGCCCATGACGCGATTACGCGGGCCGGGGGCATGCGCTTCAGGGCCATTATCCTCACCTCGCTTACCACGTTTGCAGGCTTGACTCCCATGCTCCTGGAGAGAAGCCTTCAGGCCCAATTCCTCATCCCCATGGCCATCAGCCTTGGCTTTGGCGTGCTCTTCGGCACGGGCATCACGTTGCTATTGGTCCCATCCCTATATATGATTCTAGACGATATACACGATCTATGGGCCAACATGAAAGCCAAGATCACCCCTTCTTCAGCCGCATGAGGAAAAGGATCTGCAATTCTGGATTCCTTAAAAATTTATAACCATCCGGGATTATTCGCTTGTCTCTTCTTCCTTAAGCCACTTCCAGGCAGTAGCTATTTCTGTTGGCTCAAAGTATTTTTCATCTATTCCGACCATTTTCCCGAACGGCCTATCAAGAGCCACATACCATTTCCAGAAATGACTATCTGAGACAAGAGCAATTTTCTTGATTTTCTTCATGTGCGTCATAAGCCATTTAAAATCTTCAATTCCCGCTTTAAGTCCCCAACTCGCATGTTCATCGAGGAAAACCAGGAAATTAACTCTGCCGTATTTTTCGATTACCTTTTCACACTTGCTTATCCACTCTTTTTCCATTTCTAAAGAGACTTTTCCTGTAATCCTCACCCCTAAAACAGAGCCTTCACTTTCTGGTAGTTTTGTGATCATGCCATTCTCCTTTTGGAATATGATGTTGAATGTTCTTCTTTGTCCTTTTGATTTCCTATTCTGTAAGCGTCAACAATCCCGACAATCCAGCAGATAATTATCAATATTGCGACGACATTGAATATGAAGTTGTCTGAAGTAGTTGATGCCTGGGTGGCTGCGTTTGAAATCGTACTCATATCAATTGGCCCACCCTCTGACTCGATCTTTTCGAGGATGATAAAGGCCTGTTGTGTTGCTTTCACTACAATTACCGACAAACCGACTAAGACTGTAACCATCAATGCAATACCACGTTGATAGTGTTTTAGAATAATTTGCCCCAGACCTGGAAATACCAAACCTGATAAAAGCGCCCCTTTTAATGAGTTGTTCATCATGCCTTTACACCTTTCTATTTATTGTTTATCGGAAACTCATGACGTTAAGGTTAATTTGCCGCCGTGTAGGCGATAAGGTTTTGTCAAGAGCAAAAAAGTGCGTCAGCAGCGTCCCGTGCGGCAATGTACTGTGGGTGATTTGGAGGGTATAGAACCCTCCGGCTACCGATTAGGTTTCCCTTTGAATTACCTATTTGGCTTCTATATAAATTTCGCCTATTAAAGTCTCTGTTTCTTCTGTATATGTAAAAAATTTTCTCAGGGTAGTTTTCCCTTTTCTTAAATCATTTTCTTTGTGAATAGATATTTCTGAATAATTCAAACTATGATTATAGTTTATATTATCAATAGTCCCAGACTTGACCATTGATAAAGTCGATGTGTTTGCCGAGAATGAGTTGAGGATTACCGAGTAATTAATTAGTTGATTTTGGCTTCTTAGTGCTGATCCGACTGTATCGTCCAGTTTGCTGAAGGAAATTAAAATTGTGAGAACATCATTAGTGTGCACTTCATGTGAAATCCTAAATATATTTCTCTTTTTTTCGTAATTGTCGAAGAATATATCAATATTCGTTGTATATGGACAACGAAATTCATATTTATAGATTTCAACTCCCAAAAAATATTTTAAGTCTTCAACTGTGATTTTCTCATCAGATAAGAAATATCCTTTTGCGTCCTTATGCCTGACAGAGCAGCCTGGTAAAATTGCTAAGGCCAGGACTAATACAGCTAATATTTTCCCGAGTTGTTTTATATTATTTGCCATTGTTAGTCTGTAACGAAAGATATGTCTTGTCTCTGGAAACCTAATAACGTGCCGGTCACCTGTGCCAAAAGTTTCCACCAAAGTGATAAAGATAGAAAACTTTCTTAAGCCTTAAATGCTCATAAATGACCAGGCTTTTGGCATCAGGTGCACTGGCTTGTTCGTCCATTTATCCTTCAACGGTTAGCAAACCATGTGACATACTCTCTTACTGGCCAATAGTTTTCATCTTTTTTTGAAGTTACCTCTACATCGCAAAGTGGAACATATCCGACCCTTCTTCCTTCTCTCACCTTCAAAATGATTCCATAGAGGTCGTCTTCCATTTCAATATTTATGGCCTTCATAACATGACCAAGCCTAAATGGTTCTGATTTGGCGATATCCGTGAAATAGGCATCATCGTCATCTTCCATTAGCTCTACTAAAAATGGGAACTTGAGATTTCCACGCAACCAGGATTCCCATGAACGCTTTTTCCATTTTGCGTATATCTTGTCAAATGTACCTTCATCATGTGGTAAGTTGCCGTTTTCACTTTCTGCTATATCCCATGATGTATCATAGTCTTTTTTCATATTTATTCCAAGAATAGCACCCGCTGATGAATATTTTCCGCTTTTCGATCATAAATGGATGACCTTGATAGCTTTTTCTGATTCCAGATAATCACTGATACAATGCCGATGGCAGAAAGATGGTTGTTTCTCAAAACAAGTCAACGCTATTCTTTTATGAGTCTTAAGCAGCTCTATTAATTTAAGTAGATAGGGTTTTTTCTGCGGAAGGGTCTTTTTGTATTCATCAAAAAGGCGTTGGTAATCGTCTTCTGTTTTAAGATGTTTTCTACTGCTGGAAACAATACCCAAAGCTGGAATATGCAGGTATTTTATTCCCAGTTTGGGCAAAAGATTTGACAAGCTTCCCTTTGAAAAACCAAACTTTCGGCTAATGGGATTTTTTCTTACATCACACACGAGACGAATATCATTCTTTAAAAGAATATTAACATACTCCTCAAAAGATATTCCTTCATAACCTATCGTAAAAAGAGCGGATTCTTGACTTTGTAAACTCCTCCGTGCTTTCTCAATACGCTCAAAGGCGTCTGCGCTTAAAACATCCTGGGCCATCTTGCTTTTGACCGCATAATATGGATAGCGCTCGTAAAGGTAACGCACCAGCCTCAGACTTCTATGGCCCTGATGGCTCCGCATGAACAAGATGAGTTCATCCGTTTCCGCTGCCTTTAGGCCTTTATCAAAAGGCAGATTATGTAAAAGAGTTATATCGTTATCTCTAAACTGAAGCCAACCAAGGTTTTGCAAAGTCTCAAGGTCTGAGGCAGCTTGAAAAGAGTAACAGCCATAATGGTATGGAACGAAATCATAAAAGTGGATTCCGGTCTTTTGATGTGACAAAAACAAAAGTTTCTGGAAGTCCATTTTTGACAGACAGCCACCCGCCTGTTTTA
>JAUWHV010000131.1 GCA_030605675.1 Deltaproteobacteria bacterium
TCAATCATTCTGTACAGCCATCTTGTTTTATCAATATATATATAGCTCTCTTCTCTGAGTCTCCTGAAAGATGATGTGTCAAGGGGGAGTTTGTTGGGTTTCTTTTTAATCATAAGTTTTCTTCTTCTTCCTTCATCGAACATTCGATGTTGGACGTTCCCTGTCTGCGTGCGGACACGCACAGGCAGGGATGTTCGATGTTCATTTTTTCTTGAACCCTGAACTTTTGAACCCTGAACCCCTAAACCTCTGAACGCCTACGGTTTTTCTATCCCGTATTTTTTCATCTTGCTGTAAAGAGTGCCACGGGCAATATCCAGCTCCTTTGCTGCCAGCTTCAGGTTCCAGTCCGTCTCCTCCAGGACCTTACGTATTATAGTTGCTTCTGCAAGAGGAAGTGACCTGGAAGAGAGCTTGAGTTCGACTTCCTTTTTTTGAGAGGTTTCCTTCAATTCTTTGGGCAGGTTGGCCGGAATAATTTCTCTTCCTTTGCAGAAAATTACGGCATTTTCAATAACATTTGCCAGCTCCCTCACATTGCCCGGCCATTCATGACGGATTAATGTCTCCATAGCTGCCCTGGAAATACGAAGGATATTCTTTTTTGTTTCAGCGGAATATTTTCTTAGAAAGTGATTGGCCAAAAGGGGTATATCAGATTTTCTTTCCCGAAGTGGCGGTATGTGTATAGGGACCACATTGATCCGGTAAAACAGATCTTCCCGGAAATATTTTTCTTTAACAGCACTGGAGAGGTCTTTGTTGGTGGCGCAAACGACGCGGGTGTCGACCTTCAGTGTCCTGGTGCCGCCTACACGCTGAAAGGTGCCTGATTCAAGGACACGCAAGAGAGAAATCTGTGTCGGGATGGGAATGTCACCGATCTCGTCCAGGAAGATAGTCCCTTTATCGGCAAGCTCAAAGTGCCCTTTTTTTTGCGCTGTTGCGCCGGTAAAGGCCCCCTTCTCATGACCAAACAGTTCACTGTTGATCAGTGTCTCGGTGAGGGCTGCACAGTTCACCTTGATCAAGGGCTGAGATTTTCTCGGACTTCCGAAGTGAATTGAATCAGCGATCAGCTCCTTGCCTGTGCCGGTTTCTCCGTTGATCAAGACCGTCGCATCGGTTTCAGCTACATCGATAATTTTCTGAAAGACGTGAAACATCTTGGGATCTTGTCCGATAATATCCTCAAAGCGGTACTTTTTTCTACGCTCCTTTCCAGGGAAAGTGCTTTTTTGTAAGATCCTTTTATGGCCGGTGACTTTGTCAATCATTCTCCTGATCGTATCAAAGTCAAAGGGCTTGAGTATATAGTCATAGGCCCCTGCCTTCATAGTCCTCACGGCATCCTCTATTGTACTGTGACCGGTGACCATCACTACAAAAATATCAGGATACCGCATCCTGATTTCCTCCAACAGTAGCAGGCCATCCATATTCGGCATTTTGACATCGGATACGACAATATCCGCAGGGAACGTCTTGAGTTTTTTCAACGCTTCTATGCCGTCAGAGGCGGTTTCGATCTCAAGCGCTTCGTTCCTCAGGCCCTCACGAAAGAAAAACCGGAAGCCCTCTTCATCATCGACAAAGAGTAGTTTGATTTTGGAAGACATAGTATGTGGGCCTATGGGAATAGTGAGGAATTGGATTTTTTGTTTTGCTGATCAGGAGTTGTCATATGATTTTCTTGAGCATATTATACTATATGATGCCTGGTTTGTACATGGAGGTTAGTTCGTAGTCTATTGTTCGTAGTTCGTGGTTCGAAGTTCGTGGCTCGTGGTCGCTGAATTCCTATTTTTTCAAGAGGCTCGTTTGTTTGACTTTTTAGTATGATCTAGGTATCCTGAATGGCCGTAAAAGTGAAGAGGGGAGGGCTTTTTTTATGTCAACGCTGGTAGTAGTGGGAACGCAGTGGGGTGACGAAGGCAAAGGGAAGATAGTAGACCTCTTGACAGAGTATGCCGACATCATAGTGCGTTTTCAGGGTGGTAACAATGCCGGCCATACCCTGGTAGTGGACGGCGAAAAGTTTATTTTTCACCTGATCCCTTCCGGAATTTTAAATGAAGACAAGCTCTGTCTGATTGGGAACGGAGTTGTAGTTGATCCGTCAATCCTTATTCAGGAGCTTGAGGGGCTTGCCTCAAGGGGTAGGCCTGTAACCGCCGACAGGTTGCGGCTCAGCTCAAACGCACATCTTATAATGCCATACCACAAGGCCCTGGATCATGCCGGAGAGGCTGCCAAGGCCGAGGGGAAAAAGCTTGGGACCACGGGACGGGGTATAGGGCCGTGCTATGATGACAAGATAGTCAGAAATGGAATCAAGGTAGCTGATCTTCTTGATCCCACGCTCTTTAGAGAAAAACTCGAGGATAACGTAAAAGAAAAAAATTTTTATCTGACTAAGTTGCTGAATGCCGATCCCCTTGATCCTGAGACCATTTATGGTGAGTTTCAGGATTATGCCGAGCGCCTTGCCCCTTTTATCGACAATGTCTCCGTATTGATAGATGATGCGTTGCATAAAGGGAAGAACGTGCTGTTTGAGGGTGCTCAGGGCACTCAGTTGGACATTGATCATGGGACTTATCCCTTTGTCACATCCTCCAATACCGTGGCCGGGGCGGCCTGCTGTGGGGCAGGAATAGGTCCCAGCAAGATCGATAGAGTGCTGGGAATTTGCAAGGCCTATACTACAAGGGTGGGTGGCGGCCCTTTCCCAACAGAACTGGAGGATGCGGTCGGAGACCATTTACAGGAAAAGGGAGCCGAGTTCGGGGCAACCACAGGCAGGCGCCGTCGCTGTGGATGGCTTGACGGTGTGGTATTGAGGGACGCGGTCAGGATCAATGGACTGGATGGGCTGGTTATCACAAAACTTGACGTGTTGAGTGGCCTTGGTCAACTCAATATCTGCACTGAATACGATATCTCAGGAACCAGACATACCTATATGCCTGCCAATATTCGGGAGGTCGAATCAATAAGGCCGATTAATATGACACTTTCCGGCTGGGAGGAGGATCTCAGCCGGATGAGATCATTTGATGATTTACCTGAAAAGGCCAAGGACTATCTAAAGACCATAGAGGATATGGCCGAAACACCAATAATGCTGATTTCAGTGGGTCCTGGCAGGGAACAGACCATTTTTTTGAAAAATCCTTTTGAATAACCAAAACAAAATTAGCTCAAAGCTGCAAGCTCAAAGCTCAAAGAGCTATCGCAATCAACCCCTTTCAGCTTTCAGCTTTCAGCTTCAAGCTTTCATGGATTGACTGGCATCCTTTACTCGAATAGGCGCTAAAGAGCTTGACTAGGTTGCTATATGGAAATAACATACCGTAAGGTAAGGCAATTGTAAAAGAATTGGGCAGATCGCTCAGAAATAATTTTTGTGGGATCAAATTTAGTTTAAACAAAGGAGAAGGGGGTAAACTAAGTGAAACTAAAGAGTGTTTTTGAGAATAATGGGTTTATGCCTGCGAAATATACATGCGATGCCGGTGACAATAATCCAGAATTCATAATAGAAGATGTGCCGGAAAAGACAAAGAGTTTTGCTATGACAATGGAAGACCGCGACTCTCCAATGAGAACAATGGTTCACTGGATTATCTTTAATATCCCGGCGAATATAGGAGGAATAAAAGAAAATACTGTTCCTCATGGAAGTACACAGGGAACAAATGATTTTGGGAAGCAAAGCTATAAAGGGCCTTGCCCTGATTCGGCCATTCATAGATATGAATTCAAGCTGTTTGCTCTGGATAGAGTCCTTGAAGTTGATGAAAAAACGAAAAAAGCCGAGTTAGAGAATTTAATGAAGGGTCGTACTCTAGCAGAAGCAGTATTAACAGGATTATATTCAAGGGACTAAAAAAGCGGCAGTTAAAACCGCCGCCTTATAGGTTTTTGGAAGATCAGGATAGGATCAGCCCTATTTGATTTCGATCTGTTTTGCCTTTACCTCTTCCTTTTTGGGGAGGACAATTTTTAAGACCCCGTTATCATAGGATGCCTCTATTTTGTCGGAATCCACTGACACAGGAACTCTGATGGTCCTGGAAAAAGCTCCGTAGCGGGTCTCAACGCGATGGAAGTTCTCTTTCTTCTCCTCGGTTTTTTGTTTCTTTTCCCCCTTTATTACCAGAAGGTCACCAGAGAGAGATATGTCAACATCCTTAGGTTCCATGCCCGGAATTTCGGCTTTTACAATAAGGGAATCCTTTGTCTCTGACACATCTAAAGCAGGCATCCATTCCCCTCTCATCGGCAGAAACTCTCTTTCACCGGCCAAATTCCCCCAAAGGTCCTCCATCTCCCTTCTAAGATTGCTCAGTTCACGCAAGGGCCGCCAAGGTGTAATTTCAAACATGGTATATTCCTCCTTTGCATTAAATGAAGACAAATAGATCTCAGGGAAAAAATAAGTTCGCTGTTTTTTAAGTCAAGAATTTTTTGAAAATTTTCAATGGACAGGTAATGTTTTTGGATACAGTTCTCTCGAAACAGCCTAGCCTCTTTATTTGCCTGCTTAAGGGAAAGTGGATATAGTAGCACTATAAGCTGTTCTGATATTAAGGAGAGACCAAAGGAGGTCCCCTGGCATGGCTGAACAAGCTGGACAAGATGATGGCAAAAGCCCGCTTACTCAACCCTTCAACATAAGGGATTGCGCACTTATATCCATGGCCACCGGTTACAGGGCCCAAAACTTGAGAGAATTTAAGGAAGGGCTGCTGAGAGTTCCGGGGGGCAGCATATATCATCACTTCTGGGGACGTTTTCTAGAGCCCCAGTTCGACGAACCTGAATATAGTAACGATTTCGCAGCCTGGGTATACCATCGTCTTAACGAAAAGGCCCTGGCAGAGAAGCTGAGTGTTATTGACCCTACTGACTATGAAGATATTGAGTCAGTCAGGCAGGATTTGGTGGAACGGATAGAAGACAGGCTGTATGAGAATGAATTTGTGCCCTGGACAAGGGCCGATGAGCAATTTCATTTTGTCCGCTCCCAGATAGTGATATTGGACACCGGACGTTATCTGGAGATACCGTCGGATTTGCCTTCCGGAGTGCCGGAAATGACCATCGGCAGCATATTTTATCACTTCATAGATGCCCGGAAGAGGACGGAAGACAGAAGTGACGACTTTAGCGCCTGGTTGACAGGGTGGGGTGACACATATAATGATCTCAGGCTGAAGCTCCTGGCTGTAGATCCATTCTTTTCTTCTCTGAAAGAATTGCGTTTTACGGTCACCAAGGTGCTGGAGGAATACTTCGGCGGAGGGAACTCATGAGCGAGCTCCTTGACCGTTATGCAGAAGTGGCAGGCAGGGACGTAGTAAATCACCTTTACCAGTTGGTTGCTCCCCTCAAAGGCATGAAGGTTGTTCATGTAAATTCCACCAAGGAAGGTGGAGGAGTGGCTGAGATCCTTAGGAAACTGGTTCCGATGATGGAGGCCCTGGGTCTTGATGTGAAGTGGGAAGTATTGGAGGGTAGCCCTGATTTTTATCAATGTACCAAGGGGTTTCACAATGCCATCCAGGGCTTTCCGGTAAAGCTGTCCGAGGCCATGCTGGAGGCCTATGAAACCGTTAACGCAGAGAATGCCGAGAAGCTTCGGCCTGTCCTTGAAGAGGCTGATTTTGTCTTTATACATGATCCGCAACCAGCGCCATTTCTCAACTTTTGCCCCAATAGGCGAGGAAAGTGGGTATGGAGGTGCCATATAGACTGCAGCCGTCCGTATCGTCCGGTATGGAAGTATTTAAAAAACTGGATACAGGACTATGATGCCAGTATTTTTTCCCTTGCGCAGTTTGCTCAATTCCTGCCTCATCCCCAGTACTTGATCGCCCCCAGCATAGATCCCCTGAGTGAAAAAAACATTGATCTTCCCGAAGATGAGATCAGGGGAGTCTTTGACCAATTTGGTCTGAAGCCGGATTTGCCCTTTATTTTGCAGGTCTCCCGGTTTGACAGGTTTAAGGACCCCCTTGGCGTGATAGAGGCCTTCAGGCAGGCCAGGAAGATGGTGCCTTTGCAACTGGTTTTGGCAGGTGGCGGTGCCACTGATGACCCTGAAGGTGAAAAGGTGCTTGAGGAGGTCAGGAAGGCTGCGGAAGACAACGAGGACGTCCATGTACTGCTCCTTCCACCTGATGCCCACAGGACTATTAATGCCTTGCAGCGGGCTTCTGATATTGTGCTTCAAAAGTCCTTAAAGGAGGGCTTTGGGCTTACTGTCACAGAGGCAATGTGGAAAGGAAAACCAGTGATCGGAGGAGACACAGGTGGAATTCGTCTCCAGGTAATAGATCACTTTACCGGTTTCACGGTAAGAAGCCCTGAGGGCGCTGCCCTGCGCATTCGTTATCTGCTGCACCGCATGGACAGGTTGGAAGAGATGGGCGCCAGGGCAAGGCGGCTTGTTCTGGAGAATTTTCTTCTGACACGGCACCTGAGGGAATACCTTGCATTAATGATCGGACTGCTTCACGGTCTTGAAGACCGGATAGATATGGTACAATGAGAGTCCTTTTAACGGTGAACCCTGAACCTTTGAACTCCTACGACATTTTATGGTTTTGGGATTTATTGACGAGAAGTAAAAACAGGGCCTTACTCCTTGACTATGATGGCACCCTTGCCCCCTTCAGAGTGGAGCGGGATAAGGCGGTGCCGTATTTTGGGGTAAGGAAGATCCTTGAAAAAATAATAGCTACTGGTGGTT